>CAZUDC010000214.1:0-1513 GCA_964619105.1 uncultured Ruminococcus sp. | reverse complement strand
ACCAAGCCCGTTAAGAATGACAACAATAAATTCGGCGGATACTTCACCTGGACTACGGATAATGACCCCAACGGTACAAAGGCATCCTCTGCCGGTGTCAACCCTGTATCCCTACTTGAGATGACAGACGACCAGTCAAAAGTCAAATCCTTCATCGGGAATGCCCAATTTGACTATAAAGTCCATTTTCTGCCCGACCTGCGTCTGAACCTGAATGTGGGCATGGACTATACCAAGAGTGACGGTGACAAATATGTTGATCCCAGCGCCCCCGGTTCGTATGGTGAAGACCCTCTGAAATCGGGCAGCAACTACCTTTACTTTTACGAAAGAAGAAATACCTTACTTGATTTCTATGCACAATACAGCAAGGATTTCGCCAAGCAGCACTTTGATGTCATGGCAGGTTATTCCTATCAGAAATATCATTATGAAAGCAACAAAGAGACATGGTATCTTTCAAGAAACGAAGAGAACTTCGGTGAAAAAACAAGCATGAACGGAGACCAGCAACCGGCTGAATCCCAATATGTCCTATTATCATTTTACGGACGTTTGAACTATACGGCATGGGACAAGTACCTGTTGACTTTCACTTTACGCGATGACGCCTCTTCACGTTTTGCCAAGAACAACCGTTGGGGATTATTCCCTTCCGTAGCCCTAGGATGGAAAATGAACGAAGAAGCTTTCTTGAAAAAGTTCAAGGATTTAAGTGAATTGAAACTTCGTTTGGGATGGGGTATCACCGGCCAGCAAGATATCCAGCAAGGTGATTATCCTTATATGTCTTTCTGGAGATACGGTCAAGGTGGTGCCATGTATCCCATCTATGATGAGTCAGGAAATGTAAAATGGGTGAATGTAGTATCACCTTCAGCTTCCAGCCCCGATTTGAAATGGGAGCAGACCACTACTTATAATGTAGGTATAGACTATGGGTTCTTTAACAACCGTATCAACGGTTCGGCCGATTTTTACATCCGCGATACAAAAGACCTGATCAATGCCGAAGTGAATGTTCCTGCAGGTACCGACTTTGCCGAATATGTGGTGGCCAATATCGGTTCATTGAAAAATACCGGTTGTGAATTTGCCATCAATGCAAAACCCATCGTTAGTTCTACATGGAACTGGGATTTAGGCTTCAATGTCGCTTGGAACAAAACTGAAATTACCAAACTGGACTACAATGACAACAGCGACTCACCGGGCAAACGCTTTGAATCGACCGGAGGTGATGGTGGCAAGACCATTAAAATACACAGCGTAGGCTATGCTCCCGGAACTTATTATGTATTTGAACAAGTATATGACAAGAATGGTAACCCGATGGAAGGAGTCTATGTTGACCGTAACGGTGATGGTGAAGTGACTGAAAAGGACTTATACCAGTATCATAAGCCCACCGCTGACGTGATTATGGGATTCAACTCCAAAGTATCATATAAGAACTGGGACTTCGGTTTTAACGGACGCGCCAGCATAGGGAACTATAACTACAACGGTATAG
>CAZUDC010000213.1:0-1519 GCA_964619105.1 uncultured Ruminococcus sp. | reverse complement strand
ATCTTTCATCATATCCATAAGAGATAGGAAATCATAGTCGTCCTCAATCTGGGCTGCGTTGTAGACCGCCGACTTGCTATACTCAACCATCCCTCTGTACTTCTCCATCAGGAGTCTTGTGTTGTAGAGCCTCTTATCTCTCTTTTCGGTTGCAACCTTTTCAGTCTCTTGATGATACTTTTCGATGGCTACCTGTGTGGCAACCTCCGTTATTACTTTGAGTTGTTCGTTTGTCAACACCACTTCGGTGTCGGTGTTTTTTTTAGCCATTATGTATTCCTCCGTTCTTTCTTCCACTCGCTGATAGAGATATTGTTCTCGACGTTCTCGACCGCCTTCGAAAGAACGAAGGTGGTGATTATGGTGTTTTGAGTCCTAAACTAATGCGTATGGCGTCGTCAAGCTGTCTCTCAGCCTCCGTATTTATCACTGTACCAAGATAATTCGAAAGGCAGCACTTGTCGATTGTCAAAATATCCTCTAAGACTGCCGTGCTTGGTTTTTTAAGTCCGTGTCGTGGGTACAGTGGAACGTGCGTCGGCAGCGGTCTCTTTTTGACGCTTGTAATGGTGGCTACGATTACACTGCCGCTATTGATATTGCCCTTGTTGTTCTGGAGAATGATAACAGGGCGGCAACCTCGCTTGGAGTCATTGCCCTGACCGCTCAGGTCTGCGAAAAAGATGTCACCCCGTCTTGGCTGGAAGCCTCCATTGTTAGGAGTCTTTCTGCTCAACATTGTCCTCCTTTTGAGCATCAATGCGGGCGGCGTTTGCCTCTTTCAAGAGAGCTATCAGTTCATCAAGCCTAACAGAAACCATCTGCTTCTGTCCATCTATGCTAAAGCTAATAGACACCACACCATTATCCCAGCTAGTCAATATCGTGCAAGGCAGTAGCTGTTGAGCCATCTTATCTTCCAAAAACATGATGTGCATACACTGAGCATCTAGAGCCACTCCGTCTTTCACTCCGCTGACTACTTCGGGTATTCTTTCGATTTTGTTCATTGCACTTCCTCCTTACTTTACACCCGTACTTCCAAAGCCGCCTCTGCTTTTGCCTTCAAGGTGTTCAACCTTTGCAAACACCAGCTTCGGTTGCTTCTGCATAATGCGGAACTGGCAAATTCTATCGCCCTTGTGGACAACTGTATCTCGCATAGCGATTGCAGGAAAGCCCCAGATATCATCTTCTCCGCAGTAGGAATTATCAATCAGCCCGTAGCTGTTTGCCAGCAGAATACCGAAGTTTTTGAAGGTTGAGCTTCTCGGTATGATATGTGCCTCATATCCGCAGGGCAACCGCATACTTACTCCCAGAGAGATAATACGGAACTCACCTTGCTTCAGCTCAACCGTTTCGGCGGCTCTCAGGTCAATCCAATCTCCGTAGGACTTGTGTTCAGGTGCGGGAAGTTCCTCGTCGTGAACCTTAATGGGAATTACAAACTCTTTCATCTTGTGTCCTCCTTAAAATGGTAATTCTTCGTCATCGCCCAGCTCCTCAAAGTTTGCAC
>CAZUDC010000212.1:0-1519 GCA_964619105.1 uncultured Ruminococcus sp. | reverse complement strand
TCAAAACTGGTGTCCAGTTATGGGAATAATGAACAGGTTTAATAGAGTTCCGTAAATGGGGTGCAATCCGAAAACTGGGTGGGGTGCATCCCTCCTGCGGGTGGGGTGCAAAATATAAGGGTGGGGTGCAAATTGTTCTCAATCCAATCCGTGCAGCTCGTTATATGTACATTCATCACATTGGCTATTGGCGCCATTATCGGAGTGCATACCGCAGGTTCTACATTTAACCTGTGCTGCCTTCAGCTCTATACTTTCCGCAGAGGAATACGGGCGGGTTCCATGATATCCCGTTCCACGCAGTCTCTCTGCTTCTTCCTTTGTCATCGCAGGAGTCGTATTGATCTTCTTGGTTACGCCCTGATCGGAGTAGGAAGAACCATTACTTTGAGTTTGTGAATAAAGTATGTACCTTGTCCGGTTTTTCAAAGTCACTTGCCATCTTTGCCAGCAGCTTGTTTGAGCCAATCCCCACATTAACAGTGAAACCCAGCTCGTCGCGGATGCGGTTCTTAATGGTGTGTGCCAGTGCGATGGGATCAGGGTAAATACGGTGGGTGCCGGTAAAATCCAAATAACACTCGTCGATGCTGGCTTTCTCCACTACAGGTGCGTACTCCCGGCAAATGTCCATAAACTTCTTGGAGTTCGTCTCGTACAGCCGAAAGTCGGGACGAGCCAAGAAGAGATCCGGACACTTCCGTAGTGCCATTCCAATCGGTTCTCCCGTCTTGATGCCAAACTTCTTGGCAGGTATGGATTTTGCCAGCACAACGCCAGTACGCTTCTCCCGGTCCCCACCGATAGCGGAAGGGATCAGCCGGATATCCGGTTCGCCATTTGCTGCGCGCCGTGCAGCTTCCCAAGACAAGAATGCGCTATTGACGTCAACATGGAAAACCAGTCTGTCCATCATAGTGCCTCCTATCGTAGCATTCTTATTCTATTTTACTAACTTTAGTGCCAAAAGTTAATATGCTAAGTTCCAGCTGTCATTGACCTTCCTTGCTGGGAAAATTCTGTAATGCTGTAAGCAAGTCCGCTACCAAATCCGCAGTACTGCTTTCGTCGCCGGAAAGACCTCCAAGCTGCACACCTTCAAACAGTGGGCAGGTGGTGAACTTGTCCTCTCCAAAGTCACGAGCGATCATATCAGAAAGCTTTTCTTCTTCAGCATCGTCTGGCTGAGTGCCAATGGCAGTGGATACACGATTGATTACACCCAGTCCACGCCACAGACCGAACAGCTCACGAATTGCAGCATCCTTTTCATCGGCAAGGTCTGCCAATTCTTCCTCTCCAGCCATAGAGAGAACATCGTGCAGAAAGTTAAGGCTTCTGGACAGATCCACGACCTTCCGAAGCACCAGTGTTTTGACTTCCGAAGAAGCCAGTGCGTAATCCTTCAAAAGATAATGCAGTTCTGCGTGCGCCCACTGCTTGTCGTGTTTGTTTTGGGGCAGTCTGTTCCAAGCCTCCTCCGCCTTTTCGACATCGCCCATCTCACCATAAACATTCA
>CAZUDC010000211.1:0-1520 GCA_964619105.1 uncultured Ruminococcus sp. | reverse complement strand
GCACAGACTTGATGAAGCAGGACGGTGTATTTGTATGCCAGTCCTGCGGAACAAAGTATTCCGTTGAAGAAGCGCGCAAATTGATGATAGAGGGAACAGTCGATGTTACCGGCAGTACAGTCAAGGTGGATACTTCCGCAGAGTTGGCAAATCTCTATCAGATTGCCCGACGAGCAAAAGATGATAACAACGGAGAAAATGCTGCCAAGTATTATGATATGATACTTGTGAAAGACCCAACCAGCTGGGAAGCGTCTTTCTATGTCGTGTATTTCAGGGCAATGGAATGTAAAATTGCACAAATTCGATCTGCAGCTATTTCGGTAAACAATTGCGAGGATAGTGTCCTTGCGTTGATTCGCGATCATGTGTCTGAAGATAATCAGAAAGATGCCGTTTGCGAAATTGTAATGAGGAGCATCAAAATTGCAAAAATGCTTGCGGGAGGTGCAGAGAGTCACTACATTGGAATTGATTCCACTATTAGGAGCAAATACACGCAGGAATATATAGACAATGTTTGTGCCGCCAGAGATATCTTGTACACCTGTGGTTCTCAAGTTGAATATATTTTTGGAAATCGAAAAGAGATTGCATCGTATGCAGCCGATGCATGGAAAGCTGGCATAGAGATTCACACCGAGATTCTTTCTTATTTTGCTGATAAATCGGGAAACAAGAGAATAGTAGCTTCCTATGTAAAGAAAATTGGAAAGTATGACCCTGCATACGAAAAACAATACACATACACTGATACGAAAGCACAACTGGAATCAGAAATCGCCACTTTGAAAAGAAAAATTACCAACACACCTACAGAGCCGAAGTGGAATGGACTTGGTATTTTCCTTATTATAGTGGGTGTATTCATGGCTTTCATGGGGATGATGCTAAACGGCCTTGGTTCCGGTGAAATCTGGCCGTATTTATTTGCTGTGCCTGAAGTTGCATTAGGTATCTTTATAGGAAAGCCTAATATGAAAGTTGTTGAAAACAATCGTAAAATTGTTAGTGAAGCAAAAGCAAAGCTTGCCGAAAAAGAAGCCGAGCTTGCAAAGCTGAAGTAAATGGTAATATGATAATCAGTTTGAATACCGAGGGCGTAGAAGATACGTCCTACGAGGACAAAATATGGTAAACTCTCAAAATTTGCTGTACACATTGAGCTGATTATGTGTAGTGTTTTTGAATGTGAAACAGTGGAAATTGATGGATGTAATTACGAACTAGAGTATGCCAACGCAAATAAACCATGAATACTATCATTGACGCTTTTTTTGAAGTGTGCGTACGATTGAGATAATCCCTTTGGAACAAAGGGCGCACTTCTATACAGGGGCAAGCCCTGTATGTGCGCTCTGCGAGGCTGACAGCCCGGACGATTGAAGTCCGGGCTGTTTTGCGTCACTGCGTTCCGAACAAAGGGCTGCACCCCTTGCGCCGTCGTCGTCGCAAAGTCCGTTTGTCTCCGTTTCCACCTTGCGGTGAAAACTGCGCTCACTTCCTTGCTCCTCCTCTCC
>CAZUDC010000210.1:0-1525 GCA_964619105.1 uncultured Ruminococcus sp. | reverse complement strand
ATATAATAGTAGTAATGCCCGTCGCTGACGGCGGCCAGGGGGCGGTCCACCGCTTCCTCACCCCAGGAATAGTGCTCTGAGGCCAGATCCACGCCCACGTTGAACATGAAATAGGGGAGGACGCCGGGGCTGTCGTCAAAGGTGGCGTCCACGATGTACCAGGCGCCGTCCAGCTGGATCACGTTGGTGATGTGATCGCCGGGGTTGTAGGCGCCCACCACCATTTTATCCACGGTGAAGCCCGCGATAGAGGCCAGGACGTAGAAGCCGTCGGTATAGCCCTGGCAGTTGGCCACACCGTCCAGCAGGGCGCCCACGGCGGTCAGGTGGCGCAGGGGCTGGCGCACGTCCAGAATGGTGGTGCCGATGCTGGTGTCGTAGACCACGCGCTCGATCAGCCTGTCGTGGAGAAGCCGCTCCAGCTCCAGCGGGGTGGAGGCCTGGGCCTTTGCCTCGTTCACCATGCGGACGGCCTCCTCCAGTGTGCGCTGCTCGTCCGCGCTGAGCAGGGAGGTGTCGCCGGTGAAGTAGGCGTCCACGATGCGGTAACCCGGGTGCTCCATGAGGGTGATGCAGTACCGGGCGTCCTGACCGGGGTAGGTGAACAGGGCGGCGGCGTTGGAGTCGGCCAGCTGATAGGCCCCCAGGTCGTCAAAGTCGGCGGGATCGCCGGTATAGTCAAACACAATGTCGAAGATGTCCCGGGCGACCTGCCGGTTGTAGTACTGCCGGAATTCGGTGAGGTCGGCGATCTGCGGCACCCCGTCGGTGTATTCATCCCTGTAATCGTACCGCACGGAGGCGATGGGGCGGCGCTCCAGCTCACTGCCCCAGTCGTAGACCAGCTTCAAATTGCGCCCCATGTTGAACAGAAGAAAGGCGGGGTGGGCGGCGTCGGAGTCGTTGTAGGCGGCATCTACGGCGTACCAGGCGTCGTCCAGCCGGATCAGGCTGATGAGATAAGGCTCGTTGCTGTCCTTCAGCACACACATGCGGTCGGCCTGCAGACCGGCCATGGTGGCCAGAGTATAAAAGGCGTCGGCGTAGCCCTGGCAGTTGGCGGAGCCGTCCAGCAGCGCGCCGAGGGCAGTGACGCTGCGGGGCTCTGCGCCGGCGTCGTAGAGTTTGACCTTGGTATTGCGGTATCCCGTCCGGGCCAGCAGCAGCTCGTGGAGGGCGCGCTCCAGCTCCGGCGGCGTGGAGGTGGAGGCTTTGGCTTCCTGTACCAGCTGCTCTGCGGCGTTCAGCGCCTGCAGCTCCTCCGGCGAGAGACCGGAGGTATCGCCGCTGAGGTAGGCGGCGGCGATGCGGTCACCGGGATAGGGGGTCACGGTGATGTGGTACAGGCCCCGGACCGCGGGGTCCTTTGCCGTGTCCACCCGCAGGCAGGCCAGCAGCTCCGACAGGGACTGTCCGTTGATGCGGGCAGAGTTGCCTGTATAAAAAAAGGAGATCTCCAGCTCGCCCTGGTCGGTCCGCTCATTCAGATAGGCGGATACCTCCTGCATGTTGGACAGGGTGGGGT
>CAZUDC010000209.1:0-1525 GCA_964619105.1 uncultured Ruminococcus sp. | reverse complement strand
GGGCATATCCATCCACCGCTAAAGCGGTCCCCCTCCCTTTAGGCAAGGGAGGCTAAAGTTACATCGACAATCTGTTTCTCTTTGGGTAAGGGAGCCTAAAGTTCATGGTAATGATAAAAATAATCAACCCAACCACAAATGCAAAAAAGAAGGACCCCATTAGGGATCCTCCTTAATATAATCAATTATGATTATCTAATGCTCTTAATTTTGTATTCATTCAAAGGCTTGTAGATAACAACATCAATAATGTCATTGTCATACTCTACAGCGAATACGTAATCCATAAGACCGAGAGCCTCATTACCTGCTTCGATTGTAACTGTTTCAGGCTTAGAAAGAGTTACATCACCTGCAAAATTATTCTTAACAGCTCTGTCTACGAGATCTTCGTTAAACTTAGCATTGCTGGGAGCACCAACATATACTTTGTTTGACTTCTTAGACTCATCAATTACATATACATTTGCTTCAGAAGCCTTGATAGACTTAATCTGTGTAAAGTCAGGAATACCAACTACATCAGCTGAAGCAATCTTAATCTTCTTGCTTGCAGAATCATAATCTGTTACAGCACCGAAGTACAAAGCTTCTTTTCCGGATACAGAACCAAGAGTATCGATCTTACCTTCTGTAAGACTAACCTGTACAGGAGTTTCGTAATCCTCATCACCGGTTGCAGTCTTTCTGGATAGACTTGCATAGTAAGTAGCCTCTGTGATAACACCGTCATTTACTTCAAACTTGTAAACAGCACCGCGGTCAGCATCTTCAATATCTAAACCATCTTCTTCAAGATAGTAATCTGTGCGAGCTTCCTGCATTTCGCCGTTCATGAAGAACTTAACGTAAGAAACAGTATTGTTATCATCATCCTTTGTTGTACCAACTTCATCAATTACAGCAATATTTGTAGAAGAAGATACGCCACCAGACTGGTTGAATACAACTACTGCACCTGCAACATCATCAACAACATCAAAGAATGCAACTTTGCTGTACTCTTCACCATCAGAAAGTGATGTAGCCTTAGCAACCTTAGAAGAAGTCTTGTTACCAGCATGTGTTTGATCTCCCAATCCTGAGATAGGAGCACTTTCACCCTTAACAAAGAATACGAGAGTATCTTCTGTTACTTCGATATAGTTATCAAATGCCATTTCTTCAGCATCAAATTCAGCTGTCATAACAGGATTTGCCTTCTTGTATACATTGAATTCACTGTCTGCATCATCATCCTCAGAGTCAATTGCAAATGTAACAGTCTTAACTTCACCGGCACTGTTTGAATCATATGTGATAAACTGATTCTTCAATGCAGCAATGAAACCTTCGGAATTTGCCTTTACTTCATACTGATCTTCTTCAGCAAAGTCACCAGTACCATTTACAACCTTAACTTTTGTAGCTAAGTCAGCTGTGTAAACTTTACCGCTCTTGTCAAGAAGTTGTACTCTTACAGTTTCATCAAAACCATTGCTTGCAGAAGAAGCATTGAGGATATAACCGTAATTACCGGAAGTAG
>CAZUDC010000208.1:0-1528 GCA_964619105.1 uncultured Ruminococcus sp. | reverse complement strand
GTGCGGGTGGTACAGGAGCTTTCATTGACCAAATGGCAAGTTTATTGCAAAAAGATGCGCATCAATTAAATGAAATTGCAAAAGAATATACAGAAATTTATCCTATTGCAGCTAGATGTGGAGTATTTGCAAAAACAGATATACAACCTTTAATAAATGAAGGCGCGAAAGAGTCAGATCTTGCAGCATCAATCTTTCAAGCAGTTGTTAACCAAACAATATCAGGACTTGCTTGTGGTAAACCTATAAGAGGTAAAGTTGCCTTTTTAGGGGGACCATTATACTTTTTAACAGAATTAAAAAAAGCATTTATTCGAACTTTAAATTTAAAACAAGAAGATATAATTGAACTTGAAAATGTACATCTTTTTGCCGCAATGGGCGCCGCATATGAAGCAGATGACGCAAACGAAAATCAAATATTAAATCTCATAGAAAAACTAAAAAATGGTGTAGAAATAAAATTCGAAATAAAAAGACTTAATCCATTATTTAATAATCAAGAAGAATTTGAAGAATTCCAAAAAAGACATCAAAAAGATACAGTAAAGAAAACAAATATCAAAGATTATCAAGGAAAATGCTTTTTAGGAATTGATGCAGGTTCAACAACAACAAAAATTGCATTAATAGGTGAAGAAGGACAACTTTTATATAGCTATTATGCAAACAATCAAGGAAACCCAATTAGGACAACTTTAGATGCTTTAGGAAAACTAAAAGACTTAATGCCAGAAAATGCAAAAATAGTATATTCTTGTTCAACTGGATATGGAGAATCATTATTAAAAGCAGCACTTTCATTAGATGAAGGTGAAGTAGAAACAATTGCTCATACAACAGCTGCAGCATTTTTCAATAAAGATGTTGACTGCGTTTTAGATATTGGTGGTCAAGATATGAAATGCATCAAACTAAAAGAAGGTGTTGTTGATACAATTTTATTAAACGAAGCCTGTTCATCTGGATGCGGATCATTTATAGAAAATTTTGCGTCTAGCTTAGGGTATAATGTAGAAGACTTTGCAAACGAAGCATTATTTGCAAAAAATCCAGTTGACCTTGGAACTAGATGCACAGTATTTATGAATTCGAATGTAAAACAAGCACAAAAAGAAGGCGCAACAGTTCCAGATATATCTGCAGGCCTTGCATACTCAGTTATAAAAAATGCCTTATTTAAAGTTATAAAATTAACTGATGTAAAAGAATTAGGAGATAATATTGTTGTTCAAGGAGGAACATTTTATAATAAAGCAATATTAAGAGCTTTCGAAAAAATCGTAGGTGTCAATGTTATTTGTCCAGATATCTCCGGAATAATGGGAGCTTTTGGTGCCGCTTTAATCGCAAAAAATAGATATAATGGAAAACAAACAACAATGATTCCATTATTAAATCTAGATGAATTATCTTATACAACTAAAGCAACACGTTGTAATGGATGTCTAAATCATTGTATGTTAACAATTAATCGATTCTCAAATGGAACAACACATATCTCAGGAAATAGATGTGAAAAAGGAAT
>CAZUDC010000207.1:0-1536 GCA_964619105.1 uncultured Ruminococcus sp. | reverse complement strand
GAAGGTATATGGAATCGTTATCTTCTTATGCAAGACAGTTCTTAGGACAGATGGAAAAGCCGAATGTAGAGAGTATTGAAGGACTCTCACCGGCAATATCTATTGACCAGAAGTCGACGAATCGGAATCCACGTTCTACGGTTGGTACCGTGACAGAGATATACGATTATTTACGTCTTTTGTATGCCAGAATCGGAACTCCGCATTGTCCAAAGTGCGGAAAAGAGATTAAAAAGCAGACGGTAGATCAGATGGTGGACCAGATTATGGAGCTTGACGAAGGAACGAAGATTCAGCTTCTTGCACCAGTGGTAAGAGGAAAAAAAGGACGCCATGAAAAGCTTCTTGACAGAGCAAAGAAGAATGGATATGTGCGCGTGCGTGTTGATGGAAATATGTATGAACTGTCAGAAGAGATTACTCTTGATAAGAACATTAAACACACGATAGAGATTGTCGTTGATCGATTGGTTATTCGACCGGGAATCGAAAAGAGAATGACTGACTCGATTGAGACAGTGTTGCATCTTGCAGAGGGGCTGTTAGAGGTTGATGTGATTGGCGGTGAGACCTTGAATTTTAGCCAAAGTTTCTCATGTCCTGATTGCGGAATCAGTATCGAAGAGATAGAACCGCGAAGCTTTTCGTTTAATAATCCGTTTGGAGCCTGCCCTGTTTGTTTCGGGCTTGGGTATAAGATGGAATTTGATGTGGATTTGATGATACCTGATCAGAGCCTTAGTATCGATGAAGGCGCAATTACAGTGTTGGGATGGCAATCCTGTACAGACAAAGGAAGCTTCACAAGGGCGATTTTAAACGCATTATGTAAGGAATATAACTTTTCCTTAGATACTCCTTTCGAGGATTATTCGGATGAGATTAAGGATATTTTGATTCATGGAACCAAAGGCAAAGAAGTGAAGGTACATTATATCGGTCAGCGCGGAGAAGGCTTCTACGATGTGGCATTTGAAGGATTGATTAAGAATGTCGAGCGCAGATATCGAGAGACGAACTCCGAGACCATGAAAGCAGAATATGAGACTTTTATGAGAATCACTCCATGTTCAGAGTGCCATGGACAGCGTCTTAAGAAAAGCGCACTTGCAGTTACCGTTGGAGGGATTAATATCGCGGAGATGACATCCTATTCCATCGAGAAGCTACAGAAGTTCTTGGATGAGCTTGAACTGACACCAACGCAGGAGATGATTGGCGGACAGATTCTCAAAGAGATTAAGGCGAGAATCGGCTTTTTAGTCAATGTTGGTTTGGATTATCTGACATTGGCAAGAGCGACCGGCAGTCTCTCCGGCGGTGAAGCCCAGCGTATCCGATTGGCGACGCAGATTGGTTCCGGATTGGTTGGTGTTGCATATATTCTAGATGAACCGAGTATCGGTTTGCATCAGCGAGATAATGATAAGCTCTTAGCTGCGCTCAAGAACCTACGGGATTTGGGGAATACCCTGATTGTTGTGGAACATGATGAGGACACGATGCGAGAGGCGGATTATATCGTAGATATAGGAC
>CAZUDC010000206.1:0-1544 GCA_964619105.1 uncultured Ruminococcus sp. | reverse complement strand
TTGCAGCATCGCTTGGCGCTTCCAGGAAAGTGATTGCACTGAAGGGCGCATATAAGCAGGAAATTGCAGCGCTGAAAGAAGCTGTGAAGAAAAATGCCAGTGATGTGGAAATTTTCGAGATGGGATATTTCTATCCGGCCGGAGATGAACAGACGCTGATCCAGCAGGTAACAGGCAGATGCGTACCGGAGCGCGGACTTCCGTCCGACGTCGGATGCGTGGTTGACAATGTCGGCACTGTACTGAATATCGCAGACGCACTGGAAGGCAAAGCGGTCACGGAGAAATATCTTTCTGTGGTAGGAGAAGTGCAGGAGCCGATGCAGCTCCATGTGCCGATCGGAACATCGGTGCTTGAGTGTGTGAAAGCGGCTCGTCCGACCATTTCGGATTTTGCACTGATCATGGGCGGCCCGATGATGGGAAAACGTCTGACTGACCAGACAGCGATCCGTGAAGCGGTTGTCACAAAGACCACAGGAAATATCATGGTACTTCCGAAAGATCATTATCTGTTCAGAAAAGCAGAGACTCCGATGGAGACGGTAAGAAAACAGGCCAAAAGTGCCTGCCTGCAGTGCCGGATGTGTACGGATCTCTGTCCGAGATATCTGATCGGTCATCAGATTCGCCCGAATTTGATGATGCGGGGACTGTGGAGAGAACCGTCCATTACGGACAACGAAGAATATCTGCGTATGTTCGGCGATGCAGCAAACTGCTGCAGCTGCGGCGTATGTGAGATGTTTGCCTGCCCGATGGGACTTTCACCGCGAAAGGTGAATGACTATCTGAAGGGAGAATTCCGAAAGAGAGGCATTCAGGTGCCGAAAAATCCGGAAGCGCATGCACGCGAATTTGTGCAGGAGCGCAAGATCCCGACAAACAGGCTGATAGCAAGACTGAATTTAAGTGAGTATTATGGAAAGCATCCGCGCACATGCGAAGAGCTTACTGCAGAGACCGTATTTATTCCGTTCTCACAGCATATCGGCAAACCGGCAGCTGCTGTAAAGCAGGCAGGAGAGACGGTAGCAAAGGGTGAGCTGCTTGCAGCCGCTGCAGAAGGACTTTCCGCAAACATTCACTCCAGCGTAGACGGAGTGATTGAAGAAATAACAGACAAGGGCGCACGCATTAGATGCAGAAAGGAGTGAGAAGATGGGTCTGGCAATTGGTATGGTCGAGCTGAACAGCATCGCCAGAGGAATTGAGACTTGCGATTACATGGTCAAGGCGGCGCAGATTGAACTACTCCGCGCATCTACCGTTTGTCCTGGTAAATTTCTCATCCTGATCGGAGGAGAAACAGGCGACGTACGTGCATCCATGAAAGAAGGAACGATCCGCGGAGGAGAATGTGTGATTGACACACTGCTTCTGCCGAACGTTCATCCGTCACTGATTCCGGCAATGTCTGGCACAACACAGGTGCCGGAGTACGGCGCAGTCGGTGTACTGGAATTTTATTCCGTCGCATCCGCCATCACAGCGGCAGATGTTGCAGCAAAAGCAGCGAATGTAACGCTGATGGAAGTACATAT
>CAZUDC010000205.1:0-1544 GCA_964619105.1 uncultured Ruminococcus sp. | reverse complement strand
TACTGTGGGCATGGGCGCGGAACTGGGCGCTGTGCTCCAGATCTGGCAGGAGGTCGCAGACGGTGACCAGCTCTGGACCATCACCGAGGTGAAGGAGCGTGCAAAGCGTGCCGTAAAGGAAGAAGCAGTTGTGGAAACTGCTGCTGTTGAGGAAAAGGCTGCCTCCGCTGTGGAAGAAACTCCTGCTGTTGAGACTGCCCCCGTTGTTGAGGCAGCTCCCGCCGCAGAGGCTGAAGCAGTTGAGGAGACCGCTCCCGTTGAGGAGACTGCCCCCGTTGAGGAGACCGCTCCCGTTGTGGAGACTGCACCCGTTGTGGAGACTGCACCCGTTGTGGAGACTGCACCTGCCGTGGAAGCTGCTCCCGCTGCAAAGAAGCCCGCTGCAAAGTCCAAGACTTCTCGTGCAAAGCGCAAGGCTGCTGCCAGCAAGAAGAAGTAAGCTGAGCGTGTAAAAAGCGCCTAGGATACCAAAAAGCCCCGATCTCTCTACCGAGAGGTCGGGGCTTTTGCTTGTGTTGGGAGCGGCTCAGCCCACCGCAGACTGGACGAACTCGACCACGCTCTGGATGGTCTGACGGAGCTGCACCAGTGTGGCGATGTCCTCATCCTTCATGCGGGAGGTGGGGGCAGCCAGAACCGTCTGTGCGGCGGCAAGAGAGCCGGTCAGCTCGATGGAAAGCTGCTGAGCGGGCAGCGTCAGCAGCACATGGGTCTTGGGGCTTGCGCTGCGCAAAAGGTCTTCCTTGGCAAAGCCCAAAATCAGACTGGTGGTGTTGTCAGCGGCAGTGGGCTCGAACTGGAAATAAAGATAGCCATCCAGCCCGTTTTCCGGCTGAACGAGTTTGAGCTTTTTCCAGTCAAGCTGGAAGGCGGTCGTGTTCTGCAAGCTGATGCTGCTGCTGTCCACGCCAAGCACCTCGGCAAGCTGCGTTTGGGAAATGTAATCGCCCAGTGACCATTGCGGGATGAGCAGATCTGCCAGTGGATACTGCGTTACAACGGCAGAGCGCAGCGCCGAGTACAGATCCTCTACATCATAAAGCGTTTCCTCCGGGCTGATAAAGAACCGGGTGAGCGGTGTGGTGCGGTCTGCCTGTGTGTAGAGCGAGAGCTGGAGCTTATCTGCCGAGGAAGAACCGCTCACAAAACCTTCGGTGCCGCCAAACTGTTCCAGCAAACGGTAGAGAGCGGGCGGCTCAGCAGCAGTGGACTGGATCGTGTAATCGAATGAGTAGGTCGTGCCCGCTTTCAGAGCCTTGCACTTGCTGCTGAAAAGTCCCACCAGCGCAAATGCGCCCACAACACACACCAGCGCCAGACACAGCAAAAGGATCAGAACCGCCCGCAAAGCGGTTCGTTTTTTGCGAGAAGCAGCCATGAAGGGATCCTCCTTACGAAAAATGTTGTTTCCAGAATAACTAAATGGAAAAGAATTGTCAATACCTTGGCACAGAGCGCTGCCGAAATGCAAAACAAAAAACCTCTTTTGTCTTTCAACAAAAGAGGTTTTTCTGGCGGAAAGATGGGGATTCGAACCCCAGAAC
>CAZUDC010000204.1:0-1546 GCA_964619105.1 uncultured Ruminococcus sp. | reverse complement strand
GAAGGGGAGTGGGACGGCCTGCTGGCCGGTCTGGACGGCGGCCGGTATGACATTATGGTCAACGGCGTGGGTGTTACCCCTGAGCGGCAGGAAAAGTATGATTTCTCCACTCCCTATGCCTACAACCGTACTGCTGTTGTGGTTCGTGGGGACTACAATGAAATCGCCTCCATGGAGGATTTGGCCGGAAAGAAAACTGCCAACACCATTTCCAGCACCTATGCTGAGGAGGCGGAGGGCTACGGTGCCACCGTCACCGGTGTGGATGACCTGAACCAGACCATCGAGCTGCTACTGGCCGGCCGCATTGACGCCACCCTGAACGCAGAGGTAGTGTTCAACGACTACCAGAAGGCCCACCCGGAGGCAAGTATCAAAATCGCAACCTTCTCCGACAAGGTGGAGCAGGTTGCCATCCCCCTGCGCAGGGGCGAGGACAGTGCCACTCTGCTGGAAGCCATCAACAAGGCCCTGGCAGAGCTCAGCGAAGAAGGGGTTCTGACGGAGCTTTCCAACAAGTATTTTGGCATGGATATTTCCCAGGCGAAGTAACAAAACACCCAAAGCCGTGCATCTTTTCGGATGCGCGGCTTTTTTTCCTGCAACGCTTGTTTTTTGCAGGTATTGTCGTTATAATACATAGTAGCAAATTATGGAGTGGATGCTATGGCTAAGGATTACTATGACTGGGACCAGCTGGGCCACAGGATTGAGGATATTGTGGACCGGGCGGTTTCCTCCAAGGACTTTCAAAAACTGAATCAAACCATCCGCCAGGCGGTGGATACCGGCACAGAAGCGGTGCGCTCCGCCCGGAGAAGCTATGGCCGGGTGGTCAACGGCGAGGTGGTGCGGCCCCAGGCAGAGCCGAAGCCCCGGGACATGTCCATCTACTATGGCAATCCCAACGGGGCCACAGCTGCGGGCATCCTGAAAATCGTAGGCGGCAGTATCCTCAGCGGCCTGTCCTTGGCCATGCTGATTTGTGCCCTGGTGTTTTCCTTTTTTGGCTGGCCCCAGGTGCCGTTGCTGTTTGTCTGCGGCGCAGGCAGCATGTTCTGCGGCGGCGGACTCATTGGCGTGGGTTGCGGCAATCTGAGCCGGGTCAGGCGGTTCAAGAGCTACTGCAAGCTTCTGGGGGAAAAGACCCAGTGCGCCCTGGAACGGCTGGCCGAGGCGACAGGCAAGAGTGTAAAATTTGTTCGTAAGGAGCTTCAGGGCATGATCCGGGATGGCTTGTTCCTAGAAGGCCACCTGGACAAGGAGCAGCGCTATCTTATCACCACCCACGAAACCTACCGGGAATTTGAGCGCAGCCGCCTACTGCTGGAACAGCGGCAGAAGGAGGCGGTGCAGCATCCTCCCAAGCCCCAGCCCCAGCAGGATTCCCGGATTGAAGATATTCTCCGCCGGGGCAATGCCTTCATCGCCGAGATCCGCCGCTGCAACGATGCCATCCCTGGGGAGGCGGTTTCCACCAAAATCGACCGAACGGAACAGATTGTCCGCCAGATTTTCGCCCGGGCGGAGGCCCATCCGGAGATTG
>CAZUDC010000203.1:0-1554 GCA_964619105.1 uncultured Ruminococcus sp. | reverse complement strand
GTCCTTGTCAGCTCTCCGTGGCAAAATAGATATTTCAGCTTCGGTGAAGGAGCAATCAATGCTGAAAAAGCAGTTGGTGTGTAATTATGATGAGTTTTCGATAAATTCTTATATGAATCGAATTATCCGCACGACAATGGATACTCTTGTAAGAAGCAGTATCAGCAAGGACAGAAAAAAACAGCTTCGTAAACTTCTCATCTATTTATCAGAGGTAGAGCCACTGAGTCGTGATAGTATAAACTGGAAGCTGCAATTTAACAAAAACAATCAGACATACCAAATGCTGATTTCGATTTGTTACCTGATACTTAAAGGGTTGTTACAGACAACCTCTGACGGAAGCACAAAGTTGATGGATTTCCTTGATGAACAGCGTATGTGCAGGCTATATGAAAAGTTTATTCTTGAGTATTACAGGAAGGAACATCCTGAAATAAAAGTGTCTGCTTCTCAAATTCCATGGGATACAGATGACGGATATAGAGAGATGCTGCCTGTTATGCAGAGCGATATAATGCTGAAACAGGGCGACAAGATATTGGTAATTGACGCAAAGTATTACTCTCATACAACGCAAAAGCAGTATGATGTAAACACTTTGCATTCAGGCAATCTGTATCAGATTTTCACTTATGTTAAAAACCTCGATACAGATAACACCGGCAATGTATCGGGAATGTTGCTTTATGCAAAAACCGACGAATTGGTATTACCCAACAACAATTACAAAATTGGCGGCAATGCGATTTCGGTCAAAACACTTGATTTGGATTGTGATTTTTCAGAAATCCGTAGACAGTTAGATGATATAGTACATTCCTGCTTTGGAAATTAAAGATAATAAATATTTAGTAAGAAAGGTGCGATTGAATGGACGAAAAAGAAATCAGGAAAAGACTTGCCGGTCGTGCCGCAGAGTATATGATGTTTAGGGACGATGAAGAAGAAAACGCCGAGACGGCAGCAGAAGTATCTTCATCGAGTAATGTTATTGTATTCCCGGATTTTGAAAAGCTGAAAAGCGAAGTAGAAAAAATGCGTACAGAGCTGTCAATGCTTTTGCTGGAGCGAGACGAGCTTCAATTCGTTATCTGTAAGAATATTGGGACAGAATATATGCTGAAACTCGGCAGCATTGAGTATAAGGCGTATGAAGCTCAATGTGCCGCTCTGCGACTGAAACGCAAAATTGAATTGATTCAGGCAAAGAAAAACAGACAGGAAAAGGTCATAATTTCTGCTATTGAGGAAACGCTTGACAATGAATTTGCCGAGTATCAAAAACAGCTCGATGAGCAAATTGATAAGATGAATGACGCTCTTAAACGAAGCAAGGCGGAAGTTCTCTCTGACGAAGATAACAAGAAACTCAAAAAGCTCTATCGCAAAATAGTTAAGGCATTACACCCTGATATTAACCCCGATGTTTCCGAAGCACAAGTTCAATTATTTGATAATGCAGTATCACCCTATAAAAACGGATATATGGGAACATTGAGGATTATCGGCGAAATGGTCGGAAACAATCCGTTGCCTGAACAGCATAAGGAC
>CAZUDC010000202.1:0-1565 GCA_964619105.1 uncultured Ruminococcus sp. | reverse complement strand
ACGAAATAACTATTTTGCTCATTTTATTCACCACGCTTTCTAAGTAAAATTGCAATGACCACAGCATTCAGAATTATCTGAATAATATCTAAAATAATCATAGTGCTACCTCTTGACAATGGGCAAGCCGATATGCTATAATGTTCCTGCGAGGGATTGCTCCCTCGTGGAACTTCAACTTTAATCAATCAGCTTTTGTATTAGTGCAAATACTGCGTTGATCAAGTTGACTATGGCAGTTATTAAGAGGATAACGTCTTTGGTTGAGATTATCTCTTTTCTGCCGTTTTCTTTTTTGCCCCTTGGCTTCGTGCCTTGGGGCTTTTTGCGTTTCGGCTTGCCCACTTGACTTTTACTCCTTTCAATGATATAATTTAATTAAGCTTGCTTAATCTGTTTATATTATAATTCAGTATTCTGAATTTGTCGGTAAAATCAGCAATATTAAATTCAGTTTTCTCAAATTTTGTAAATAATTCTAAATGTATGGGGTGATTTTTGTGTTTTATGACAATTTAAAACAAGCATGTAAAGAAAAAGGAACATCTGTTACCTCTGTTTTAAAAATTTTAGGGTTAGGAACAGCAAATGGAACGTATTGGAAAAATGGTTCTTTTCCAAATGGAGATGTTTTAATTAAGTTATCTGAATTTTTAGGTGTTTCAATTGACTATCTTCTAAATGGAAAAGAAAATCTTCTTGAATGCAAAGAAAAAAGCTCTAAATCTGAACTTTCAGACTTAGAGCGTGAATGTTTAAAAAAATTTAATAGACTTGAAGATATTGACAAAGGAAGAATACTTGATAGAATGGATACTATTTTTGATGGTTATTCTCCGAAGTAAGAAGAAAGTGTATCATAATAAGGAAAGAGAGCGATTAAATGCCAACAATATCAATGTTCTATGGAATATTAATAAGAATGTATTATGACGACCACAACCCACCACATATTCACGCTGTTTATAACAACGAAACTGCTTGTTACACATTTGACGGCGAAATCCTAGAGGGAGATTTGCCCAAGAAACAGAAAAAGCTTGTTGAAGCGTGGATTGAGCTTCACAGAGATGAACTTATGGCAAACTGGAAGCTTGCACAAGAGGGCGAAACAATATTCAAAATCGAACCATTGAAATAAGTGCTTTTTTAACAAAGGAGCTTGCATATGAAAACAGTTATCAGCGTTCAACCGCTCAATAATCATCGACTGTTACTTGAATTTGATAATGGCGAAAAGCGTATCGGTGATATTACCCCGCTTCTTGCAAAGCCTGTTTTTGCTTTCCTTGAGGATACGAGATATTTTAATTCTGTTTATCTTGAATATGGCGCAGTGACGTGGAAGGATAATACAGGCAATGAAATTGATATTTGTCCCGATAAGCTGTATATGGATAGCTTGCCTGTATAAAATAATGATAATTACTAGTAGGTGGAAAAATAAAGTGTATCATAATAAGGAAAATAGCAGCATTACAAGACCGATAGCCATTAATAACTCAAGAACCGTCTTGACCTGCTCCGAAAGAGAAATAAGTTTTTAATTTCTCCAATTGAACGGC
>CAZUDC010000201.1:0-1566 GCA_964619105.1 uncultured Ruminococcus sp. | reverse complement strand
ATAATATATATTGTCAACGATTTTAAACAAAATTATTTTTTTCGTAAAATCACTTGACAAAGTGAGGTGAATGTGATAAAATGTCATAAAAGCTATGAAGAGAATCCATTAAGTGAAAATCAAAGCGGTTAAAGAGAGTTCTTGGTCGGTGGAAAAGGATACCGCTTTTTCGCGAATTACATCTTGGAGCTTATAATCTGAAATTAACAGTAGGAATATACGTTTTACGCCCGTTATAGCGTCTTAAAGGTCTGCGTCTTTGCGGATAAACTGAGGTGGTACAGCGATAATTCGCCCTCTTGAAGCTTATGCTTTCAGGAGGGCTTTTGTTTATCCTTAAAAGGTTGTGGTAGTATTGAATTGATAAATTATCGAAAGGGGAATATTAATGAAAATTTTTGGCAAGATTATCGCTCTGATGATTTCTGTGGCAATGGTAATATTGACGGCTCCTTATGTTTGTGCGGAAGGCATTTTGAATAAGTATGAAGCTTCTGAAAAAATATGGGGTTGAAGCAAAAAAATCGAATATATAGGGGAATATGCGGCTTTCAGTGTAGATATTTCTTCTGAATATGTCGATGTTGTTGATCTTATGGATAATGAGATCATAAACAAAGATGATGGTTCATCGGAATGTGATGTCTTATATGGGGAAAGTGATACTGGATATATTTCCTGTGCTTTTCATAAAAGCGACAGCGGATTTGAGGGCGAAATCAAGACATGGAATGAATTAGAGGACGTATCTCTTTATAAGGGATCAGATAATGACGGTCTGACATATTGTGTTGCGGAAATGAATATGAGTGGCTTTTGTGCATTTGTAGGTGAATTTTCAATCAGTGAGGATACTTGGGTAAATATTACGATGTCTTTTCCCGAAAGTGAAATGGATTCTGTTCGTGATGATATTATTGCTATGATGAGTTCATTTACACGAATAAATAATGCTGATAATGCTGAAAAAAGCGGTGAAAACCCTGATACAGGAGAATCATCTTTGCTAATGATTGTTTTAGTGTTGGTGATTAATTCATTTTTAATAGCATTTAATGCTGTAAAAAAGCATAGAATATAAATTTAAGGAGAAATAAAAATGACTTTATACGAAGAGCTTGTAAGAAGAGGACTTATTGCACAGGTTACCGATGAAAAGGAAATCAGTACAATGATAAATAACGGAAAGGCTACCTTTTATATCGGCTTTGATCCGACAGCAGACAGCCTTCACGTTGGACATTTTATGGCACTTTGCCTTATGAAGCGTTTGCAGATGGCAGGAAATAAGCCGATAGTTCTTATCGGCGGCGGTACTGCTATGATAGGTGACCCATCGGGCAAGACCGATATGAGAAAGATGATGACAAAGGAAACTATCGACCATAATGTTGAATGCTTTAAAAAGCAGATGAGCAGGTTTATTGATTTTTCCGAGGATAAGGCTATCGTTGTTAATAACGGTGATTGGCTTCTTGACCTTAATTATGTTGATGTTCTGCGTGAGGTTGGTGCTTGCTTCAGTGTAAATAAAATGCTTACCTTTGAATGCTATAAGCAGCGTAT
>CAZUDC010000200.1:0-1580 GCA_964619105.1 uncultured Ruminococcus sp. | reverse complement strand
TCTCAATATTTACAAGAGTATGCATTATTACTCTCCATATCTATCCTGCATTGCTCTCAGCATTTTTCCGACTTCATCAGCTGTAACTGTTTCTACCGTTCTCTGCTGTCTAATAAGCCATCCCTCAAGATTTACATTGTTCTTATCGCAGATGTCCTTTAATGCTTTCATTTGTGCTTTTGAAGGTTTCGCTGTCTCTGTAGGCATTGCATCATAAGGATTACATTCTTCCTTAAGCCATAGATTAAATCCAAGTCCTGTATGAATAGCAACGCATTTCACAAATGATCTGCACATGCTATTCCATACACGCTGTTGGCTCATGGAATTATCTTTCACAGGATTTGAACCATTCATTACAGGTGCCTGAAATTCATATTCATTATCATCAATGACAACCTTAATTCTTGTCTCATAACATCTGTTTTGCACTTTATTTTTGTCTTCAAAAGAGACATCAGACATTCTAAGGCTGCTACCTGTTTTGGGGTCAGGAATCGGAATCCAATAAACTTTTTCCGCACCATTCTCATGCAATAGGTCAATGCACTTCGCCCAATTAAGATATGTCATTCCGTCTCTACTCTCACAATACGGAGAAACATCAATTTTTCTCATTTCCTCATAACTCTTTAACATTTAGTCCTCCTTAATCCAGTTACCTGAATAAAACCAATCAACCAAATCAATCCTAAAATTTTTAATATCTTCAGGAGTTGCCTTTCCAAATCTAACTCCTGTGAAATATTCTATAAATTCATTCATATCGGCAGGATCTGTTGTAACACGCTCCATTGCGTACATAAAAGCATCTTCTTCTTTTACCTTTTTTCCTCGTTCTGGTCCTATTCCTATGTAATAAGCTTCTTTGCTCAATTTCTGCACACTCCTAAACATTCATAATTGTTTTCATCATCTGCTCTCGCTGTTCCATGTTGGAAAATCTAACCATTAACGAGCCAAGCATCAACTGCGGGTCAAGCTCTTTGGCAACAATCTTCTTTTCTTCAAAAGACATGGAGTTTACAATTGCCTTAATCTTATCAACTTCCGCTTTGTTCAAGTTCGTATCTTCCTTCAATACCGCTTCAATGTTCATTCCCATTGACAAAACTCCTTTCCCTATGCTACGATAGGCATAGTAATAGCATA
The DNA here is from genome assembly GCA_964619105.1 of uncultured Ruminococcus sp. GTDB lineage: Bacteria > Bacillota > Clostridia > Oscillospirales > Ruminococcaceae > UMGS363. The sequence continues at coordinate 428 of CAZUDC010000200.1, read as the reverse complement.
TTTGTGTTTTACTGATAGTCCTTGTTACTTTGGTCGGTGGCAGGACTATTTTCTTTTGGTGGATTTATCAATCCCATTTCTTCAAGCCATAAATACATATTTTATTCCTCCACTTCCACTAATTCTCCGTCTTTTAACGTGTACCATGTATCTGCTTTTATGATTTCTCCGTCTACCTCTACCGCTTTCCATTCTTTGATTCCATAGTCACAACTGTTTTCTTCTGCAATTACTAATATTGCTCCAATACCGCCTTTTACCTTGACGTTATTTCCTCTAGCAACCGAAAGACCATTATATCCCGATGCTGAACTTCCTCTGCTGGTAGCGGCACCATTATGTCCTGCGGTAGCGGCACCCTTATGTCCTGCGGTAGCGGCACCATAATTTCCTGCGGTAGCGGCACCCTTATGTCCTGCGGTAGCGGC
>CAZUDC010000199.1:0-1618 GCA_964619105.1 uncultured Ruminococcus sp. | reverse complement strand
AAGTGTGAGCATTTTAGAATTTAAAATGCTCACACTTTTCGTTATGTACTTGTTTTATTGCATATCCTCGACTTCAAAGGGATTTGTACTAAACACTATTTAAAACTTGGAAAAAATCAAGCCGACAATTTTGAATATATGCAATTTCGGCGCAGATTTTTTTCTGTATTTTATTGGCGTTTAGTATTATAAGTGTATAGGGTCTGATACATCGGCGAGGTAATAGTTGCCGTAGGAATTTATAAGAAGCTTGCCGCTGTCGGAGTCAAAGCTTTAAATTTGTAGGGGCTGCATTAATTCGTTGGTGACGTTTTATATTGCAATTTTCACTGAGAAATTTTTACAGCTTCGGCAATTGACAAATCATGCAAGATGTTATATAATAAATATATGTGTCTTGAACGGTTTTTCCGTTTCTTATTTCTGAAAGGAGCAGATAATTATGGCAGTTAAAAAAGTCAGAATGTCCGCAGAGGGACTTGCTAAACTTGAAAAAGAAAAAGAATATCTTATTACCGTGAAAAGAGCGGAGGTTGCTCAGAAGCTTAAGGAAGCAAGAGGCTTCGGTGACCTTTCCGAAAATGCTGAATACGATGAAGCCAAGAACGAACAGGGTATTGTAGAGGCTCGTATTCAGGAGCTTGAAATGACCATTGCCAACGCTATCGTTGTAGGCGATGATGACATTTCCAGCGATGAGGTCGGTGTCGGTTCGTATATTGAGCTGCTTGACCTTGAGCTTGATGAAAAAATGAATCTTCAGATCGTTGGTTCTACTGAGGCTGACCCTGAAAACAACAAAATTTCCGAGGATTCGCCCATCGGAATTGCTGTTCTTAAGAAAAAGGCGGGAGATGAGATCGAGGTTGACGCTCCTATCGGCATAATCAAAATGAAGATACTCAGCATTTCAAAGTAACATCGGGTTTTGCAAAAATTTTGTACCGCTGATAGCTTTCGGCGGTACTTTACTTAACTTAATTGAATAGGAAAGGAATTTTGAAAATGGCAGATGAAAATCAGATCGCGAATCCTGCTGAAGAGGAAGAAGTGCAGGATATTAATATTCTGAAAAAGGTTCGTGTGGACAAACTTGACGAGCTTAAAAATTCGGGCAAAAATCCGTTTGAGATAACAAGGTTTGATGTAAACGCACACTGTGGCGAGGCTAAGGCAGATTATGATAAGCTTGAAGCTGAAATAAAGGAAAGGGTTGGCGAGGACGCTGACGCTTTAAAGGCTGCGCTTGATGAAAACCGCCGTTATGTTAAAATTGCGGGAAGAATTATGAGCCGCCGCGATATGGGCAAGGCTAATTTTATTGATGTGCGCGATTCCTCTGACAGGATCCAGGTTTATGTTCGTATGAATGAGATCGGCGCAGATGAATTTGCTGATTTCAAAAAATGGGATATTGGTGATATTGTTGGTGTTGAAGGCTTTGTTTTTCGCACGAAAAAGGGTGAGATATCCGTACATTGTGAAAAGATCACGCTTCTTTCAAAGTCGCTTCTGCCGCTTCCTGAAAAATGGCACGGACTTAAGGATCAGGACACAAGATACCGTCAGCGTTATGTTGACCTTATTGTTAACCCCGAGGTTGCGGACACATTCAAGA
>CAZUDC010000198.1:0-1623 GCA_964619105.1 uncultured Ruminococcus sp. | reverse complement strand
GTAAATGGAACCCGCCGCCGAATTGAACGAAATTCAATTCAGAGGCAGAGGGACAGCTTGCCTAAGTTATAAAAATTACCTGAACTATAAAAAGAGGAATAAAAAATGAAAAATATACTTATTATCAATGGGCCAAATCTTAACCTGCTCGGAGAACGTGAACCGGGTATTTACGGCAATGATACCTATGAGAGCCTTTGCTCTGAATTAAAAGCCTTTGCCAGGGAGCTTGGCTTTGACAGCTGTGAATGCTTCCAGTCAAACCACGAGGGCGAAATTATCGATAGGATTCATTCAGCAAGGCTCGATAAATGCGGTATCGTTATCAATGCAGGCGCATACACTCATTACAGCTATGCTATCCGTGACGCCATCGAAGCGGTTAAGCTCCCTGTTGTTGAGGTTCATATTTCAAATATCGAAAAGCGCGAGGAGTTCCGCCATACATCTGTTATATCTCCGGTTTGCAGCGGCACAATATTCGGATTTGGTAAAATGGGTTATTTCCTCGGAATGAGAGCTGTTGAGGAGTATTGCCGATGAATAATATAGAAAAGCTCCGTGCGAAGCTCCCAAAAGAAAATTATTGTGCCTTGATAACCTCCGATATAAACCGCCGATATTTTTGCAGAATGAAATCCTCGGCAGGTGTTATCGCAGTTTTCCCCGATGCGGCATACCTTATAATAGATTTCAGATATTTTGAAAAAGCGTCAGCCGTTGTCACCGACTGCGAGGTCATACTTCAGAAAAAGCTTTATGAACAGCTTAACGACCTGCTGAAAAAACATAAAGCTGATAAGATCTATATTGAAGCCGATACAATGACCGTCTCAGAGCTTCTGACATATAAGGAGCGCCTTTCCGATTTCAGCTTTGATACAACCGAGCTTTTAAGCAAATCAATCTCCTCTTTAAGAGCGAAAAAAAGTGCAGATGAGCTTCTGAAAATGCAAAAAGCACAGAATATCGCCGAGGAAGCACTCCGGAATGCCCTTGAAAACGTCATAAAAGCAGGTGCAGCCGAGCTTGAAGTCGCAAGAGCATTGGATTTTTATATGCTTTCCCACGGTGCAGAGGAAATATCCTTTGAAACGATCGCGCTTTCAGGCAAAAACACCTCCGTTCCGCATGGCGTTCCCTCCGATAAAAGGATCGAAAAGGGCGATTTTCTGCTTATGGATTTCGGCGCAGTCTATGACGGCTACCACAGCGATATGACAAGAACCGTCTGCATAGGCGAGCCATCTGCGGAAATGCGCGAAATATATGATATCACCCTTGAAGCACAGAAAAAATGCCTTGAGTATGTAAAAGCAGGCGTTGTCTGCAAAGAGCTTGACGCAGCTGCCCGTGACTATATTTCCGAAAAAGGCTATAAAGACGCCTTCGGTCACGGTCTTGGACACAGCGTCGGACTTGAAATTCATGAATCACCTGCCGCAAACACCCGTGACATAACAGTCCTTGATGAAAATATGGTTATGACGATCGAACCGGGTATATATCTCCCCGAAAAATTCGGCGTGCGTATTGAGGACTGCATTTATATCACCAAAAACGGTTACACTAACTTCGCACACTCACCAAAAAATCTTATTATTTTATAAAAAAGTTATAAAA
>CAZUDC010000197.1:0-1629 GCA_964619105.1 uncultured Ruminococcus sp. | reverse complement strand
GCAACGCTTAACTTTCGAGTGTAAATTTACACATAATCCACAAATAGACAAAGATGATCCTAAATGAGTAGAAAATTTTTGCAAAAATTTCTACCTGAAAGGCAGTGTTTCAATTTGTGTGTAACTGATACATGTTTTGTTTTGAGTCAACATTTTTCAGTGAAATACAACACGCCAATTCCTTCAGGGTTGCCGTAGTTGCTGCTTTTATCCCCAAAACACTGTTTTACCATCATGTTTCTCCTTCCAGCGCTTCTCGTTTTTGAATCCAATCCCTTTTCTATATTGCTCATCAAAGACTGATGCCAATTCAGGAGCAGTCGTAATAATATCATCACTTTCTGCCAAGTCTTGGGTCAATTTCCCTGTGATATACCCTCCACAAATTTCTCCCTCATCTAAACAAATGATATGTCCATGAAGGTATTCTCTCATTATCAGAAAGTCTACAAAGAACTGAGGTTTCTTCTTTCTCGCTATCAATGTCAATAGGAACACTTCCAAATCATCAAACCGTACTGCCCACGGATAGTTTTCTTCGTTCCCCACTTCCAAAAACATTGATAGATCCACTTGAATCTGACCAAACGACTCTTGGTTTACAATGATATAGAAATCGTTTCCATCATAATCAGCCGGGGTTATAGCCTTTATAATTCTACCTTTATCATCCTTCAAGTCAAACGGCTTTCCGGCTTTCATCTTATCCTCTACGCGCTTGCACTGCTTATAGGCATACCCGATACAACCATTAAAGTCATCTTTAATCCGGACAAAAGCTTTCTCTGCATTTCTAAACGGCTCTCGTTTTGAGTAGGCTTTAGCTTCAATCACAAACAAATGCCCATTCCACAGCACCATTATATCCTGTTCACAACCATCAAGATAATAGTTTTTGATGATCTCTGCCTTTTTACCAAAGAACTTACGACACAACTGAACTATCTTATCTTCCAAGTAGCATCCTTTACAATGGGCCAAACGGGCTTTAGAAGCATCATTCTCTTTACAAATATCTTCAAGTTTGATAAGAATTGCATGAAGCACTCTTTTCTCTTCATACACTTGATAGAATCCGTTCTCCAGATCAACTATTGGGCATAGCATCAATGGATTCAGTCCAGTATAATACAAGAAGTCAGTTGTTTCTCTCTTTATAGTGAGTTGTGACAGGATGGTATTAACCTTATCTATTTTTAAACCATTAGAGGCTAGATCTTCAGCCTTGAATCTATACTTGATTCCAGGGTCAGTCACCAATGTCATCATGGGTGCCCTTTCTTCTCCCATTTGCTTTATCTCTTCAGGCGCCTCATCAATAACATCCACCTCAATATTTGTATACTCCTTCCAATCCTCACGCAATGGGTAATTTGCTCCACCAATACCTAAAGATTGAAAGTTATACTCGCACCAAGAGTCAAGATTGTCATAGAATTGCAGATAATCTTCTGTTGTTAATCCATTTTGGGTAGCAATTATATCATCTAACGAGGGAAAAGTGCCACGAATCTGCTCTATCACCTGTTCTTCAAAGTTTAGAGGACCCAGATTAAAATAGGACAAGAATGTTGGCAGGCAGAGTCAAGAAGCAAGTGCAACATTACAATAAATTTTTGAAAAACTCGT
>CAZUDC010000196.1:0-1633 GCA_964619105.1 uncultured Ruminococcus sp. | reverse complement strand
ACAATCTGATGGAGCAGCAACTCCCACAGATGGAACTGTACTGCAAAATTGGAGAGGTTGTATGCCAGAGAACCGAAAAGGGCGCAGCAGTCATGGTAGCCGAGTACCTGCATGAAAACTATCCGGATGTTTCAGGTTTCTCTCCTAGAAATATCCGAAGAATGCGGGACTTCTACCGCACTTATGAAAATAATCCCCAACTGCTGAAACTCGCTAAGCAAATCGGCTGGATTCAGAATGTGGTGATTATGGAAGCAGATCTGACCATGGAGCTGCGGGAGTGGTATATGAGAGCGGTGAAACAGTTTGGATGGTCAAAGACTGAGCTGATTGCAAATATCGAAGCCAAGGCGCACGAGAATATTATCCTCGAAATTGACGAGGAAATGTGTTATAATGAAGAAAAGACGGAAAGCAGCAGAGAAACAATCCTTGTGTTGACTGTCCATGCCCTCCAGAAAATCCAGTATTTCATTTTGCACTGGAGCAATCATAGAAAGGAACACCGACGACGATGGCGCACTATGTTACGGGCAGTTGCTACGGAGAATTCTCGCTGCCATATTGAAGATGCCCAATGTATAAAATCTGTTGCGAATCAACTGAAAATATGGTATAATAGGCACAGATGGAGGTGTGTACAATGGGGGATATTGAATCGATCCTGCGGGAAGTGGATAGCTCTATGGCTATGGAAGGAATGCCACTTCATACAGAGGATAAAAATAGAATCCGCAAGTGCCTGACGGATCCCAGTAATTTGGAAAAAGTAATTGGAACTCTAGTTGAGAAGCATACTGTTCCGGCTCGTATGAGGAAAAACGTATGATGCGGGATTACAGCTACTCCTATGAGTGGGACATGGAGTATTGCTACCCGGAATCCAATGTTCTGATCAATAAGCTGAACATTCAGTGTGCGGATTCCCTTCATACTGCGGAGCGGGAAATCACATCCCTTCGTTTGGCGGCGGCGAAAGCGCAACCAATCAGGGGACAGTTGGATTTGCAACATCTGCAAAAGATTCATCGATATCTTTTTGGGGATATTTATGCATGGGCGGGGAAACTGCGCCATGTGAATATTGCGAAAGGCAATCAGTTCTGCCTTGCTATGAATCTGGAAGCCTATGGCAACAGTATTTTCAGAAAACTGGAACAGGAACATTACCTGATCGATGCAGGCGATGCTACACCGCACAGACTTGCTTATTATTTGAGCGAGATCAATGTGTTGCATCCTTTCCGTGAGGGAAACGGAAGAACGCAAAGACTGTTCATTGAATATCTTGCATCCGTAGCAGGGTATCGGGTGGACTTTTCTCAGGTTACAGCGGAGGAAATGCTGGTTGCCAGTGCTGATTCTTTTACCTGCGATTATGCGAGTATCTATAAAATGTTTGATAAAATCACATTGCCTATTTCAAAAGAGGAACAGAAAGAAAATATACGTTTCTTCTTCGGCGGGCGTAGTCAGCAAATGAAGTGGTTTCAAAATGCTAAAGGATAAGTTGTCGAAACTTGCGAACGAAAGTTGGCTGATTTTTCGTAAAATCTCATACAAAGGAAGCCTAAAATGTCTGCATCTATAGTGTCCTGCACAGACATATCAGCACGATAGTTATGATGCCGTT
>CAZUDC010000195.1:0-1655 GCA_964619105.1 uncultured Ruminococcus sp. | reverse complement strand
GAACTGGACTCCCATCAAGCTGCTGGGGCAGTTGATCTACAACTGCATCATGGTCATCGTAAACAACCTCAGCGTCATGTTCTGTGTGGGCATCGCTGCGGCGCTGGCAAAAAAGAACCGGCATCAGGCAGCCATCATTGCACTGATGAGCTATCTGATGTATCTGACCGCCGGCAATGTCACCCTGACCCAGCTCGGGATGCTGGCTTCTGCCGACCCACTGGTGGGGCTGTATGGTACGGGTCAGTCCACCGTGTTCGGCATCCAGACGGTGGATATGGGCGTGTTTGGCGGCGTGATCCTTGGCCTGCTCACCGGCTGGATCTACAACCGCACCTGCGACAGGCGCTTTAAGGGTGTCCTCACCCAGATCTATTCCGGCACACGCTGGTCGTTTACCTGTATGGTGGGGCTTTCCATCCTGTTCGGCTTTGGCTCCTGCTTCTTCTGGCCACCGGTGCAAAGAGCAATTGCTGCTCTGACCGACCTGATCGCAAATTCGGGCAGCTTCGGCTTGTTCCTGTACGGATTTTTGGAGCGTTTCCTCATTCCCACCGGGCTGCATCACTTCATTTATACGCCGTTCCAGTTCTCCGCACTGGGCAACAGCCTGACGCTGGGCGAGACTACCTACAATGGCGCCTACATCGTGATGATGATGGAATACAGCCTTGGGCTGCCGTTCTCGGAAGGCATCGTCTGGATGTACACCGGCTTTACCAAGACCTTTGGCTACTTTGGCATTGCGGCAGCGTTCATCTTTTGCGCCCGCAGGGAAAACCGCAAAAAGACCGCCGCTATCCTGATGCCGCTGGCGTTCACCGCTTCGCTGGCATCCATCACCGAGCCGATCGACTTTATGTTCTGCTTTGCAGCGCCCGCCCTGTGGGTGGCGCACGCCTGCATCGCTGGTTTGTTCATCGTGCTGCTGAAAGCGTTCCATGTGACTGGCTTTACAACCAACCTCCTTGGTTCGGTGCTGATGAACCTGTCTGCCGGTGCGGAAAAAACCAATTACCCCACGCTGTATCTGCTGGCGCTGGGGGAGATCTTGGTCTACTTTGCTGTGTTCACGGTGCTGATCAAGGCGTTTGACCTGCGCACCCCGGGCAGAGCCATTGAAGGCACCGAGCAGGACAGAGAACCGGAGCGCAGGATCGATGTGACCAACCCCGCCGAGGTGCTGTGTATCATCGAAGGTCTGGGCGGCAGGGAGAACATCGACACGGTGGACAATTGCTTTACCCGGCTGCGAGTCAGCGTGAAAGATCCCGCAAAACTCAACGAGACAAAGCTCAACGAGCTGCCCAACAGCGGCATTGTAAAGAAGGGCACCGATATCCAGATCATCTATGGCTTGCAGGTGCCGGACATCAAACGGGCTGTGGAAGCACAGCTTGAAAAGGCGTATGGAACAGGAGGGTTCTGAAGATGGTTATTACGATCGCAGGCGGAGGCAGCACCTTTACCCCGGGGATCGTTCGCTCCATTGCATTGCGCCGGGAGGAATTGGAGCTGGACGAGATCCGTCTGTATGATATTGATAAAGAACGTCAGGACAAGGTCGCCGTTGTGGTGGACTGGGTGCTGCATAAGGAACTCCAAACCAACATCAGGCTGGTCACCACCACGGAGGTTGCCGAGGCGTACAGCGG
>CAZUDC010000194.1:0-1674 GCA_964619105.1 uncultured Ruminococcus sp. | reverse complement strand
TTACATCCGCAGCGTTAAATGGTGCGACTTCATTAAAAACACGGAATCCTACATCTGCGGTATTCGCATTATGTGATCCCGATGAATTTTGGGTGGACGGTAGTTTTGCTACCACGAAGGTTAACCCAAACGATGCTGATCTTATTTTGTTCATTGATTATGCAGACTTGGCCAAAATTCAGTCTGCATGGAGCCAATTGCAAACCCAACATCCGCATCTGGATATGTACTTTGCTTGTGCAGCAAACGAAAAAACAAAAAAACTGTTATCGCCTGGTGATTATAACCAAGTCGTAAATAACAGAAACTACTGGCGCGGCCAGTTCGGATTTGATAGACAGGATAATCCAAAGGGAATCATAAAACTCGACTGCAACTCTGTTCGAGCGTACATTGCCAGCAAGGGGGTGAAATAAATGTCATTTCTTGAATACAGTGTTTTGAATAAGCGCATTACGGAAACAGAAAATATTATCGCAGAGGCACTACAGATTTCTGATGGAATCATACGAGAAATGACACTTTCCGAAAGTCGACGCCGCCTTCAACAGCTATACGAAAAGAGAAAGCAACTGGAAGATTCCTTATCCAGGGAACAGATTTCTCTGAGAATATACGGTGATAACGTTGAATCAGGAAAAGTATCCACAAGAATTCTTCTGGCTACATTAGAAGGCTTCCAAAAGTTAACAGATTCCATTGCGAATGCACTCTTGCATACGCCAACGCAAAAGGGAAAAATACCTCAATCTGTTTTGGATCTTACAAATTTTCAGGTAACCGGCGTTTTTGCGGGTTCGTTTGGAATAACCCTTGAAAAGGAGGAAACACAGCTAGAGGCATATTCTGGGATGTCCCAGTTGACCAGTGTTCTTGGTGAATTTTTTACCGTCCTTGAGTCGACTGATCATGATGAACTGCTGCTAAATTCTATTACTCCTTTTGGAAAACGGGTGGTAAATCATTATCGAGAATGGTTACAGGAATTGCAAGCAAACGAAGTAAATTTGGATATTCAATGGAATGACAGCTTAGCAAACTCCCGAAGAATCCATGTACTCGCAGAGAAGGCGCCTCACATTATCTCGATTCTTGATACTATTGATTCTGTGGATGATAGAGAAGTGAAAATGACTGGGACTTTGACTGGCATCAATATCCGGAATTTGTCTTTTGAATTGGTTGTAGATGGTGTAGGTCTCATCCAAGGCAAGAGCAAGCTGGAAACATTGATTGCGTTGACGGGTTCAATTGGCCAGGAAATCACTGCAACATTAATTCAAAGTATTTCCACCACAAAAGGCAATGTCCAAAAAGTGAACTGGTATCTGTATAATTTATAACGATTCGAAAACAGGCTCCTCGCTACCCTAATGGTGGTGAGGAGCCTGTTTTGGAGAACTATGCTATTCCAACTCTTTTCCAAGCAGGATACCCGTCTTGGTTCCTTCAATAAATCCAGCCTTTTCATGTTCCCGGCAGAGGGTGCAAACAGCATCGACGATCCTGTCCATCTCCCGGAGGGGCATACCGTGCATCCGCTGGTACAGATCCTCAAATGCTACCTTGATGGCATCGTTATCGGTACAGTTGCATTCGTGGTAATAGCAGTACAGCATATCCAGGATGGAGTGTGCATCACTGTCACCGTAGTTGGGTGGATTCTACGCCACA
>CAZUDC010000193.1:0-1680 GCA_964619105.1 uncultured Ruminococcus sp. | reverse complement strand
CCACTATGGATTTTTTTCTGTTCAGGTGTTCAATTTGATTTTATAATTAACCTTTATCAAAAATTCACAATCTCTTAATAAATTAATTATTCTCTATTGACTTTTATTGGCCAATTCGATAAAGTATTTTAAAGTGGTTCACTTTCCTGTTTGGGCTGCATCAGATGCTCCCTTTTGCTGTCAGTGTTCCCTTTTATTTACTTACCATCTGTCAGCTTTCGTGTTCTGGCAAGATGAGTCAAAGGAAAAGAAGTGGTTTTTGTGAAAAAGAGAACGCATTTTTGGGCAACCTTGTGTATTATTGTCCTGTGCCTTGCATTAGCTGGTTGCAGCCGTGGCGGGTCATCCAGGGCTACAACCGTGACTCCCGTTTCCCCGGCTGTTCCCGCTTCCCCTGCTCCTAGTTCCTCTGATACGCGCCAGTCTATGAATGCAGCCGACCTTGCGGAGTATGTCCAGGCACGGACCGTTACCGTCACAGCAGAAGGAGAAGGTTTTACCAGCAACGGTAGCGGTTTCTTCATTGATGACAATGGTACGCTGGTCACCTGCTACCATGTGATTGACGGTGCTGACGAGATCACAGTCGAGATTTCCGGTGGCGGCAAATACACCGTGGAAACTGTGGTAGATTGTAGCGAACTGCATGATATCGCAGTGCTGCAGTTGAAGCTGACCGGAAACGTTTATTTACCCCGAAGCAATTCCGCTGTCCGCACCGGTGAGACAGTGTATGCCGTGGGTTCCTCCTTGGGATTTCTGGACGGAAGTTTTAGCAACGGCGTCATTTCTTCCTCCTCCCGCACAGTTGGCACCATCAAATGTCTGCAAACCACAGCTTCTATTTCCAGTGGCAACAGCGGTGGCCCCCTCGTCAATGAGTATGGCGAAGTGGTGGGTGTCAACGCCTTTAGCTATGTAAGCGGCGACAACCTGAACCTGGCCATCAGTATGGACACTGTTGACCAGCTGGGCATGGACAAAAATTGGTCTATCAGCCAGTTCCGGGAGTGGTACGGCAAAGAGGTCGGACGTTCTTATCACTTTTGGGACAGCGCAAACTCCAAGTGGGTTCTCTCTAAAGTACACACCTATCAGCACGTTACCGGTCAGCCGTGCCAGATTTCCGACTACGACTGGTCTATTTTGGGTGGAGATGCTTCCCATGCGATAAACGGCTATGATGACGAACGAGGCGTATTCTTTTACGAATATTCCGCAGACGAATTCGACACATATACGGAATACCTCGGAACCATGGGGTTTGTCTTCTTGGAAAAGAAAAGCTTCACAGATGGCGATTCCTACTACTATTTTAATGAATTTAATGGTCAACGCATGGATCTCTTCATAGCCAAGGGGGATAAGCTTCTGATTGTAGAGCCTTACATTCCCTAACACCACATAACGCGTCAAGCCCGCCCCTTCAGGTTTCTGAAGGGGCGGGCTTTTGCCTACTTACTTTTCCTCCTTTTGTTTCTTGAGTGCGGTTGGCATACCATCGCCATTCTGACAACGGAGGCTTTATTTCTACGCACAGTTAAAGTCTTTTGTGTTTGCTGTCGGACCGGTGTTTTACTGGTTAAAGGAAATCCGCCGCCCTTTCGGGCGGCGGACAATAGCGTACAGATTACTGATTCAGGGCAGCTTCCATCATTTCTTCAGGAAGTCTTGCTTCGG
>CAZUDC010000192.1:0-1681 GCA_964619105.1 uncultured Ruminococcus sp. | reverse complement strand
TTCTTCTACAGATAACCAATTATTATTATTATTTGAAGTATATACAAACCCTTCTGGAACTCTTTTTCCAATTGGCTCTGCCATTTGATTTCTATTCCACTTTATTTGAGGATAGATGATAAAACAATTTTCATATTCATAGGTGTTCAAACTGTCTTCTGCCGTAATCATCATTTCATGCAATTTTTCTCCTTCTTGAATACCTAAATGTTCTATCTTTCCTTCTGGCATCATGGCCTCTGCTAAGTCTACAATTTTGAATGATGGGATTTTGGCTATAAATGTTTCTCCACCATTCGAATATGTAATAGCCGTAATCACAAGCTTTATCGCTTGCTCCATTTCAATCCAAAATCGTGTCATTCTTTCATCTGTTATTGGTAAACACTCAGATTTATTCTGGATCCTGTTTGCAAATATTGGTATTACAGAGCCTCTGCTACCAGCAACATTTCCATATCTTACAACAGAAAAACACACATCACGTTTTCCTACATACGCATTTGCTGCAATAAACAATTTATCTGATACAAATTTAGTTCCGCCATATAAATTCACCGGATTAACTGCCTTGTCAGTTGACAATGCTACTACTTTTTTTACATTCTTTTCTAATGCTGCATCAATAACATTTTCTGCCCCTTTAATATTTGTTTTTATTGCTTCCGCTGGATTATACTCACATGCATGAACATGCTTCATGGCAGCGGCGTGAATGACATAATCAACACCTTCAAATGCTCTAGATAATCTCTCTTTATCGCGAACATCTCCAATAAAAAATCTTAATTTCGAATTATGCTCTTCAAATTCTTTTTTCATTACAAACTGTTTATACTCATCACGTGAAAAAATTATAATTTTCTTGGGGCTATAATTCTTTAAAACATACTTAGTAAAAGCTTTTCCGAAACTCCCGGTTCCACCGGTAATCAAAATTGTACTATTGTTTAGCATCTCATTTCCTCCTTCAGGCTCGAATAGCTATTAATCCAGTGAAAACATTGCCTATGTCTACAAGGGCGAATGCTTTGCTGCTGTACCACAGTACATTTATATTTTTTCACCCATCTGTATTTTATTTAGTTTGGATCAAATAGGTACTCAAAATTTACATGCCATCCTCTCGTCTTCATTTTTGCATTTTTCACTTCTGGATTGGCATTCATCCATTTATCCAATCTTACCTGCAAATTTTTCACTTTATCCAACCATGAAATAATTATATCATCATATTCATTTTCAATCAATAACTTAATAACCTCTAAGTCGATTTTCTTAAATTTATTACCAATTACTAATAAGTTAAAATCCTCTACTTTATTATTTAATTCATAATTTAAGCAATATGAGTATTGCCCATAGAAAAATGATGTATCTTTTTTCCATCTCTCAATTTTTTTATAATACTCTCTTACTTCCTCATTTTCAAAATCATAACGTAAATAGCCATTTTCTATTCTAAAATTTATATTAAAATGCGAAAAATAGAAATACGCTTCGCTATTAAATATAATACGCAATTCACTCGAAGCACTAGCCGGTGGTTGAGATACATATGTCCCCTCTGGGAAATTCACGCTTTCCAAGAAATTTATATTTTCTTGGATATCTGCTAACGTTGTAGTAATGGAATGTACCGGAAGGGAAGTAATCTCGTTAAGGAATCTGTCAGATAAGC
>CAZUDC010000191.1:0-1690 GCA_964619105.1 uncultured Ruminococcus sp. | reverse complement strand
GGGGCAAGAGCCTTATTGAATTACATCAAGATACAATTTTTGCTAAAGTATAATTTTTGACAGATATCTATATTTATACAAAAGGAAGCGTGTATATGAAATATGACCTTACGCAGAAGCTTTCAAGAGGAGCAGTGAGGACGATAAACGCATTTACAGGAAGTATGTTTGCCCTGCTTTCGGAAAAATCCTTTGAAAGCGTTTCGGTAAACGAAATATGCCGTGTCAGTGACTATCCAAGGGCAACCTTCTATAACTATTTCGATGATAAATACGATCTGCTGACCTGCTGCTGGATAAAGCTTTCTCAGATGATAGGCTTTGAACAGATGAAAAAGCTTGGCGGCAAGGAGGAGGTTATTTATACCTTTGCTGACAGGGTTTATGACCTTAGCGAGGCTAATCTTCCGCTTATCCTCAAAATAGTGAGCTTCAACAATGAAAGCGGATATATGTTCACAAGCCTTAAATTCTTTATGAGCAATAAAATAAGGGAGCTTCTTGAACAGGAAGCATATACGGGAAATCCCGTGCCAAAGGAGATACTTGTTGCGCATCACAGCAATACTCTTGTGCTGGTTATGGAATGGGCTTTTTCCAATTTTGATAAATGCACAAAAGAGGATATAAAAAAATATCTCGGCTGTCTGCTCGGTAAAATATGAAAGGGGTTATGATATGATCTACACTGTAACATTCAATCCTGCGGTCGATTATGTCATTCATACGGAAGGAATGGAGCTTGGTAGAGTGAACCGCTCAAGATCGGAGGAAATATATTTCGGCGGAAAGGGGATAAACGTTTCGGTTATCCTCGGCAGGCTCGGAATATGCTCAACGGCGCTCGGATTTATCGCAGGCTTTACAGGAAAGGCTATCGAACAGGGAGTTAAGGAAGAGGGCGTAAACACTGATTTTATTGAACTTGAAAAAGGCTTTTCAAGAATTTGCGTAAAAATAAAATCGGGCGAGGAAACAGAGCTTAACGGTAAAGGTCCGTCAGTTTCAGAGAACGATATAAAAAAGCTTTTTTCAAAACTTGATAAATTATCAGCAGGTGATACGCTTGTTCTTGCAGGAAGTATACCGTCAAGCCTTTCCGAAAATATCTATGAGGAAATATTGAAAAGACTTGACGGAAAGGGAGTCCGTGCGGCTGTTGACGCTTCGGGCAGGCTTTTGATGAATGTGCTTAAATATAAGCCGTTTGTTGTTAAGCCGAATAATTCTGAGCTTGAGGAAATGCTTGGAGAAACGCTTTACACAGAGGAAAAAATAATTTCGGGAGCGAGAAAACTTCAGGAAATGGGAGCGGAAAATGTGCTTGTTTCAATGGCTGAAAGGGGAGCAGTGCTTGTATGTGAGGACGGAAATGTCTACAAAAGTCCTGCGTGCAGAGGAGAGGTGCTTAACTCTGTAGGAGCAGGTGATTCAATGCTTGCAGGCTTTATCGCAGGTGTGGAAAAGGGCGGATATGAATATGCTCTCAAATTGGGTACGGCGTCAGGCGGAGCAACAGCATTTTCACCGGGTCTTGCCGAGCGTGAAACGATAGAAAACTTAATGAGAGAGCAGCTTTTTATTGGATTGTAAAAATAGTTGCAATCAGATGAATTTTATGATAAAATAAAAGTGTAACTTAGGCAAGATGTCCCCCTGCCTCTAAATTGAATTTCGTTCAATTCGGCGG
>CAZUDC010000190.1:0-1699 GCA_964619105.1 uncultured Ruminococcus sp. | reverse complement strand
GGGTGATTCTTATCGCAAAGAGTGTCACCTGTTGTTGTTCTCTTAAGACCTACGGCTGCTGCGATATCACCTGAATAGCAGCAATCGATATCCTTACGCTCGTTAGAGTGCATCTGAAGAATACGACCGATTCTTTCGTTGTCGTCTTTAACTGAGTTGTAAACGGTAGAGCCGGTTTCAACTTTACCCGAATAAACTCTGAAGTAGCAGATTTTACCAACGAAGGGGTCGGTAGCAATCTTGAAAGCAAGCGCTGCGAAAGGCTCGCTATCGGAAGAGTGACGAACTTCTTCTTCATCAGTGTCGGGGTTAACACCCTTGATAGCCTCAACATCAGTCGGTGCGGGCATATAGTCAACAACTGCGTCAAGAAGTTTCTGAACACCTTTGTTTTTATAGGAAGTACCGCAAGTAACAGGAACCATAGCGTTGGCAATAGTTGACTTTCTAATGCAAGTCTTAATTTCGTCAACTGTAAGTTCCTCGCCTGCAAAGTACTTTTCGAGGAGCTCGTCGTCCTGTTCTGCAACATGTTCGATAAGCTCTGAACGATATTTTTCTGCGATTTCCTTCATATCGTCGGGAATTTCTTCGATTCTGATATCCTTGCCGAGATCATCATAATAAATAACTGCGTGCATCTCAACGAGGTCGATGATTCCCTTAAAGGTAGACTCCGAACCGATAGGAAGCTGAATCGGAACCGCGTTACATTTAAGACGGTCTCTGATCATATCAAGAACGTTATAGAAGTTAGCGCCCATGATGTCCATCTTATTAACGTAAATCATTCTCGGAACCTTATATTTATCAGCCTGTCTCCAAACGGTTTCTGACTGAGGCTCAACACCGCCCTTAGCACACAAAACGGTTACAGAACCGTCGAGAACTCTGAGCGAGCGCTCAACTTCAACTGTAAAGTCAACGTGGCCGGGAGTGTCAATGATGTTGATTCTGTGATTTTTCCAGAAGCAGGTTGTAGCAGCAGAGGTAATTGTGATACCTCTCTCTTGTTCCTGCGCCATCCAGTCCATCGTAGCAGCGCCGTCATGAGTTTCGCCTAATTTATGGTTGATACCTGTATAAAAAAGGATACGCTCTGTTGTGGTGGTTTTACCTGCGTCGATGTGAGCCATGATACCGATATTTCTGGTAAGCTCTAATGGTACCTGTCTTGGCATAATATCCTCCGAATTGTCAGTATTTTCAAATGATTACCATCTGAAATGAGCAAAAGCCTTGTTTGCTTCTGCGTTCTTGTGCATGTCTTCTTTTTTCTTGAAGGCAGCACCCATAGAATTAGTTGCATCAAGAATCTCATTTGCAAGTCTTTCTTTTGCAGTTCTTTCCGAACGCAAACGAGAATAAACTGTGATCCAACGAAGACCGAGTGTTTCGCGTCTTTCGGGGCGAACATCGATCGGAACCTGATAGGTAGCACCGCCGATACGACGAGCTTTAACCTCAAGAACGGGCATTACATTTTCCATAGCGGCTTCAAAAACCTCAAGGGGTTCTTTACCCGTCTGTTCTTTGATGATATCGAATGCGTCGTAAACAATTTTCTGAGCAACGCCTTTCTTACCATCTAACATTACATTGTTGATAAGCCTTGTAACAAGCTTTGAGTTGTAAAGCGGATCCGGCAAAACATCACGTTTTGCAATCTGGCCTCTTCTTGGCACTTCGCTTCCCTCCT
>CAZUDC010000189.1:0-1705 GCA_964619105.1 uncultured Ruminococcus sp. | reverse complement strand
AGCTGTCATGGTCTGCAAAGACCATAGTAGTTTTGCGGCCTTTTTCTATAAATCACAAGGAGAACACACAAATGCAAGATAAAAAGACTTTGAATGAAAACGAGGAATTTGACCTCGCAGATGTCACAGAGTACGCCCGATACTCGATGGAGATCGAGCGTACTTTTACAGAATTACAGAGAGAATTAGCTGTTTGCCATGACCCTAAAGAAGTCGCATTAAATGTGATGCGTGTCGCCACCGAGTTTTATGATGCCGACTGGTGCGGTATCTTTGAGGTTGATCTGGAATTGGGAATATTCTCCCCGTTCTGGTGGTACAACCGTGAACACGGAGCCATGGCAAAAACCTTATCCAAAGAAATTGAAGCTCTGGAGTACAGTAGATGGACGGAATCTCTCAAAAATCATACGGCCATGATCGTTGAGAATATTGAGGATGTCCGTGAAAAGTACCCTGAAGAATATGAACTGTATACCCGTTTGCAGGTGAAAAACTTGATGGCAGTTCCTTTCTGGACAGGGCCGCTGGGTTTTCTTGTGCTGAGAAATCCGAAGCGTTATATCAGGCAAACGAGTTTCCTTCGTATGCTGAACTATGTCGTGGTAAATTCTCTCAGTGAGTATTTTATGATCGAGACCAGTAAGCTGACTTTGACCTCTCCAAGAATCACTAACGACCATGATGTTTACATTAGCCTGTTCGGAGAAATGAAGATTATCGGTCCCAAGGGAATCCTGACCGAGAGCGAATTAAAATCTCCAAAGATTGCCCGACTGTTGGTTTATCTTCTTATGAGTAAGAAGAACGGTGTTTATCCGAGAGAAATGGCTAATGCTATTTGGCCTGACGAGGATTGCGACAGCGTGACGAAAAATTTCAAAGGGTTGGTTTACCGACTGCAACAGGCTTTCGGTTTGATTTCAGACTGTCGATTAGTAGAGTCAACTCCGAACGGATACCGCCTTAACCCTGATCTGAATATCACAACGGATTATCAGCTGTTCCAGATGAAAAGAACCAATGCCTTTGCCGCAAATAGCGTGGAGCAGAAAATTGATCTACTGACAAAAGCAGCTGACCTGTATTCGGGTCCGTTCTTCCATTCTGCATCAAATGAGCATTGGATTATGGCAACTTCCGTTGATTACTATTATCAGTATGTATCCCTCATGGGAGAACTGCTGAAAACACTGTTTGAAGAAAAGGACTTCATCTGCGTACATAAATATGCTGCCACGGCATTGCAGTTTGCACCGCATAGCGAAGATTTCTATTTCTGGATGATTCGTTCAACGATGCGAGTTGGTCATACAGAAGCAGCTCGTGGTGAGCTGCGTATGGCACAGACCAAGCTGTTAGAAGAAGAATACGCTGTTCTGATCGAGCGTCTGAAGGAAGTCAGTGAATTGCCCTAACTGGAGCAAATTTATTATGAAAGTGGCTTCATAACACTTTCATAATACCCGATTTCCTCATAACACTTTCATAACACCGTCTGTAACACCGCCACAAACTTTCATAACACCATCCATAACACCCTCGCCGGTTATGTTTTCTGGGCAAGAACGAAATTGCCTTAGAAATTGTAGTCGGCGGGGGTATCTTTTTTGAATAATGGACAGCTTAACAGCGCACCAGTTCTTGCAAGGTAAGCGTCAAAACAAATAGCGTAAGGAATGAGCAAATCAAACCTTACGCAATT
>CAZUDC010000188.1:0-1716 GCA_964619105.1 uncultured Ruminococcus sp. | reverse complement strand
GCCCCACCCGGACGGCCGCCCCATCCATACCTTCCGCAGCTACACGGCGTTTTTCAGCGGTGAAAAGCTCCGGGTGAAACACATGACCATTGCAAACGATGCCGGAGGCGGCAGCGAGGTGGGGCAGGCGATCGCTGCTTATGTGGACAGCGCCCACGCTGCCTTTGAGGATGTGCGGCTGCTGGGCAATCAGGACACGTTGTTCTGTGCGCCGCTGCCGGAAAAGGAGCGGGAAAAGGACGGCTTTTTGGGACCACGGGTCTATGCGCCCCGCCGCCCCAGCGCCCAGTATTACCGCAACTGCGAGATCGCCGGAGACATCGACTTTATCTTTGGCGGGGCGGATGCTCTGTTTGAACAGTGCGTGATCCGAACGGTGGATAACCACCTGCCCCAGAGCTATGTGACAGCACCCTCCGGCGCAGCGGACGGGCTGGGCTTTGTGTTCTGGGACTGCGACTTTGTTTCGGACGGGTGCCCGGAGGGCAGCGTGTATCTGGGACGTCCGTGGCGGCCCACCGGCAAGACGGCTGTGCTGGACAGCCGCCTTGCAGAACACATTGCCCCGGCGGGCTTTGCAGCATGGAACGACCGCACCGACGGCGAGCTTGCCAGCTTTGCCGAGGCAGGCAACACCGGGCGTGGCGCAGCCGGGCGCAGCGGCTGGGTCAGAGAGCTGTCCGGCGCACAGGCAGCCGATCTGCTGAAGGCAGCCCGCAGGCTCTGCCGCCCGGAATGAATCAAAAAAGGAATTGAAAATGAAAAAACTGCCGAATTTTATCAAATGGATCATCGTGGCGGCTGCTCTTGCGGGCATGGCGTGGATGATGTATGCGGTCAACGACCGTGCTTCCCGGGTCGAGATGCCCCCGCCGGATAACACCTTTGGGGTCTACCGCAGCGTGGAATAAACAAAAAAACAGGACTGCCTTCGCAGTCCTGTTTTTTGTTTATTGCTCCTGGGTATTTTCGTTGGCGGGCAGGTCGTTCAGGATGAACCAGAAGGTCGTGCCCATGCCGATGGCGCTCTGTACGCCATAGCGGAAGCCATGCTGCTGGAAGATCGCTTTGGTGATGGAAAGTCCCAGCCCGGTACCCTGCTTGCCCGCATCCGAGCGGGAGCGGTAATACCGGTCAAAGATATAGGGCAGATCATCGGCGGCAATGCCGGGGCCGTGATCCTCAACCTCGATGCGCACCCCTTCCATACAACGGTGTGCCCGCAGGATAAAGATGCCGTCTTTGCCGATGTGGTGCATCGCATTGCCAAGCAGATTGTGCAGCGCACGCTGCATCATCTCGGGGTCAGCGTATACGGGCAGCTCTTCATCCGGCAGATCAAGCTGGAGCTGCCAGCCGTTCTGGGCGCAGATCGCATCGTATCGCTCGCTCACCTCGTCACACAGCATCCCCATATCAAAATGGACACGCTCACACTTCACCGTGCCGCTGGAGACCTTGCTCAGCTCCATCACGCTGGACACCAGCGCCGTCAGGCGGTCGGCTTCGTCCACAATAATGTTCATCTGCTCGTCCCGCTGCTGTTTGTTGTCTCCGGTCAGATCCCGCACCGTTTCGGCGTAGCCTTTGATCAGGGTCAGCGGGGTGCGCAGGTCATGGGAAACGTTTGCCAGCAGATCCCGCTGCATCTGCGCTGCGTGCTGCACCTCGGCTGCCATGTGGTTGAAGTCCCGTGCAAGGTCGCCCAGTTCGTCG
>CAZUDC010000187.1:0-1734 GCA_964619105.1 uncultured Ruminococcus sp. | reverse complement strand
TGAACAGCTTGGCGCTGGGCAGGCCCCGGTGGCCGGACAGGACACAGTGGCTGCTTTCGCCTCCCACCGGCAAACTGGACCATTCCAGATGGCCCACGGCCACCTGGAGCACCGATTCCCCGGTACCGTGGTAAATGGGCAAGCTGACGGAAATCTCCGGAATTTCAATATAGCCCATGATTCCCAGGCCGGAGATATCCAGCAGGGTATCATATTCCGCCTGCTGGCTTTCGCTGAGGGCGAAGCCGGTGTTCCGGCCCAGAAGGGTGCGGTTATAGTCCCAGGCGGCGGACCAGTAGTTGTCGTAAGTTTGGGTGTCCATTTCTGCCACCTGCTGGGCATAGCCGGTGATGGCTCTGGTTTGGTGGAAGGAATTCCAGTAGTCGCTGAATGTGGGGTACAGCAGTAAGGACAAGCCCACAAGTAGGATCAGAACCAGCAGAAACGTTGTGAAATTGTTCTGTTTGCTCTTCATTGGGGGATTCTCCTTGCTGTTGTGGGGGAAATTCAGGATTAAAAATGATAAATGGATTGTAGGGGCGGCCAATGGTCGCCCTGTTTTGGTCAATCCTATCATCCTGAGCGGAGTCGAAGGAGCTGCGCACTTGCGGACCGCATAAGGGCCTTGGGGTGCGCAGATCCCTCCACTCGCTGTCGCTCGGTCGGGATGACATTCAACCCATTTCGGTGTTACAACCTATTGTGGTTGCTCCCTCCGGGTTGGTAGAAATCAGCCCTCGGTGCTCATGCGCTTCTTGGTCACCAGCAGCACACCGGCCGCCAGAACCAGGATGGAGCCCAGGATGTAGAAGATGGTAGTACCCATGCCGCCAGTGCTGGGCAGCTCGGTGCCGGACTGGTTGTTAACCTTCGTCTCCACGGTGGTGTAGGTCAAGGTATTGTTAGAGCCGGTAGTAGGCTTAACTTTGAACTCGGTGTCGTCCTTCTTGACATTGTAACCTGCGGGGGGCGCAATCTCACGCAGATAGTAAGTATCTGCATCCAGGCCGTCCACATGAATCTTACCGTCGTCACCGGTGGTCAGCACAGAGCCTTCAGGCCAAGTAATGGTGCCTTCAGCCGCTGCGGGAACGTCCTCCCACTTTTTAACCTTTCCGTTAGCAATGACTGCAACAAGTTCTTTCTTGTTCTCGTCTGTTCCGGTCTTTTTAATCAGAACAAACTTGGCACCGGACAGAACCTTGGATTCATCGCCATTTCCGTATTTCAGCACGCCCATATCCCAGGTGTAGGTCTTGGTCTCGCTGGGAGGAGTGGTGGAGGTGTTGTTGGTCTCGCCAAAGCTCAGCTTGCTTTCGTTGGGGTTGCCGGGCAGGCCAACTACCGCATTTTCGTTGAGGGTGGCAGTGTAGGAAATGACAATCTTGTCATTGGCTTTCAGCTTATCGCAGAAGTCCTGAGTAAAGATAACATGGAACGTGCATCCATCCACCAGGCCCGTGGAGACAATAGTGTGTGTGCCTTCCTCAACCTGCGTACCATTCAGGGTAATACCAGTAACCCCAGTATAGGTCAGGCCACTAGACATTTTATCGTGGAACACATAGTTCTCAGCATCAGCCTGAGCGGTAATGGTGGAGCGGAAGTACACGGTCTGGCCGATGTCTGCATCGTTGTGGTCATACCACTTCTCGTCACTGTCCTCCTGAACTTCCTTCTCGTTGGTGGGAACGCCGTTCTTTTCCTGCATGGTCACATTGGGGTTGGTAGTAT
>CAZUDC010000186.1:0-1737 GCA_964619105.1 uncultured Ruminococcus sp. | reverse complement strand
CACGTATGCTTTGCAAGCACAACATTATGCCCATATACACCGGCTCTGTAATCAATATGAATAATATCGAATACCTGCGTTTCTCCGCCAATTACTGCCGAAATCTGATCTCCTACCGCTAACATTTCAGACTGTAAACCTGCATTTACAATCGCTTTCAATCCCTTCCATGTAGTCTTATCAAGTCCTACATCCACTTCCTTATAATCCCCGAAGCCAAAGATAACTGTTGTCGTATATTCCACAACTTCTCCATTTACTAAATTTACAGTGTACTTCTGTTTATTTGGTAACATCTTAAATACACATTCCCCATTGGTAATAGTTCCTGCCCATTTTCTTTTACCATTCGTTACTTCTACTGTTTTTCCGTTATCCAATGTACTACTGGACTTGCATACCAGAGTACCTGAACCAAAATACTGAAACAGGTCAATACTCATTTGTTTACGCTCCTTCCCCTGCAGTAATCACATCACTCACAATATTTACAATAGAACCATCTTCGTTAAACTGTGTAAGCTTTATTATTTTATTGCCTTCCTTGTCTACCAAAGTGGCTGTAATAGAACCATCTTCATTGAAGACCGTTGTAGTAACACCCACATCGGAAGTCTCTGTAATGGAACCATCTTCATTAAATACAACAGCACTGTTTTTGAACCCATATAAGGTTCTAACTATTTCTTTTAATTCTGCAGCTCCGAAGTCTTCTCCCTGCTTCTCATATGCGGTAATATCAACAATATTTTTATTACCTCTGCTGCTATCCGTGATCTGATACTCTCTTTTGGTATTTATCGCTTCATTCAAGGTATCATCCTGATACTGTAGTTTTAACATTTTACTCCTTTCCGATTTCCCAATCTAAAGGAAAGCCTGACTTTATTTTCATTGATACTGTTGAGCTTGTTATAAATATCCAAAGTTGCCTTTTCAATCCTTATAAGCTCTTCCAGTAATCTTCCGGCTGTATTACTATAATACGCTTCTCTTTCTCCTATATCAATCGTGATACTAGAGTCATTTATCATTTGTAAATTGTCCTGCAGCATCGTCCACCATGAAGCCTTTGGTTCATTTGTGGAACCATAATAAACATCATCACCCAAATCATATATATCCGGGTCATTATCAAACATCTGCTTTGCGTAATCATACAAATAATTGATATTATTTTTTATTCTGTTGTAATCTGCAGGTTCAAAATAATCACCTGCATAATTGCCATTTGCATCATGGGTTATCTTCCAGTCCGTCTTAGGAGTAACCCATGCATATTTACTAAGTACCATCCATTAAATACTCCTTCCTGAACAACTGCTGCCATTATATGTACCATCAAATTTCAGATTCAATGTATGTACACGTATCAGCCTTATGCTTCCATCTTCATCCTCATAGAATGCTAAATCATTACTTTCCAATATTGGATCCCCTATCATCTTAGACATTGTATATTCTGCCTTTGCTTTGTAATATTCAGCACACCACCCGGCATACTTTTCAGCCAGTTCTATACTGTCTATCAAAGGATTCTCCAATGCATCCGGAGTTGTCCCGGTTGTGTTTACATTCAGGACATATTGCGGATTAGATACTTTGTAAATATATCCCCGAATAACCAAGTTTACCTGAACGTTTTCTTCTGGTGGATTCGTAAACCGGAGTTCGCAATACCAGTTAGAGTAACGAACAATCTCTGCTCCGTAATCTAACACAATATCCTCCGGGTTT
>CAZUDC010000185.1:0-1742 GCA_964619105.1 uncultured Ruminococcus sp. | reverse complement strand
AATCTTATTAATAATATTAATAAATTAACAAATATGGTAGGTGGTGATAAGAATGAAAGGTAGATTAGAACATTCATTACAAATAGAAAGTAACATTAGAAAAATATTAAAAGAAATGCCTGATTATGTAACATATTATTACTATGAGTTTAAATCAGGCAGACAACCAAGAGCTTGCTTGGAATATATAAGAAAAATAAAAAAGTTTTTATCCTTTATAAGTTCAGACATGAAAAATGTTGAACCCAAAAATATAACAAAATATGAAATAACGAAGTTTTTAGATGACATTTCTTATATTGTAGATAGTAATGGAAATAAGAAAGAGTCATCTTTTTCATATCAAAAATCGTATCATAGTATTTTAAAAAGTTTTTTTGATTATCTTTATGAGAATGATTATATTGATGAAAATCCTATGATAAAAATAAAAAGAGTTCGTGGTGATGATTTTGTTAACAGAAAATTTCTTACAGAAGATGAATTAAAAGAAATATTAAAGATTGTAGATAGAGGAGCCGGTAGCAGAGTTGCTATAAATAGACAAGAAAAATGGAAAACAAGAGATAAAGCAATCATGATGTTGTTTATGCAAACAGGTATCCGTGAAACTGCATTAACGGAAATTAATATTGAAGATATTGATTTTGAGAATCATATGATAAAAAGTGTTATTGAAAAAGGGCATAAGGATAAGACATTTCATATGAGTGATGAATTAGAATATGCTATTTTTAGTTGGTTGAGCGATAGGGAAATGATTATGAATGGATATTCAAATGAAGATAGTTTATTTATATCTCAAGCCAAAAAAAGAATGACAGCAAAAAGTGTTTCAAATATTGTTGAAAAATATACAGAAGAAGCGTTGGGATACTCCGTGTCTCCGCATAAACTTAGAGCTGCTTTTGCAAATATAATGTTGAATAAAACTGATGGAAATATATATGTAGTTCAACAGTTGTTAGGACATGCCAGAACAGAAACAACGAAAATTTATTTAAGAAACAATGTAAATCAGTATAATGAGATGGCTGCTGATATCATATCAAAATCTTTGTTTGAATAGGAGGAAAATACATGAAAATTAAAGAATATTTAGTGATTAGAGATAGCGAACAACATCCGTGTTTGAAAGTAAAAAACGAAATTGAATGGAATAAAAGTTTTTTAGAATATGAAAATATTGTGAAGTTCTTAAATGAAAAATATTATATGAATCAATTAAGCGAAGAATATATGTATGTAATTTCGCTGAACTGTCAAATGATGCCGTTAGGAATTTTTCAGATTTCTCATGGGAATTGGTTTTCTACAGATTTAAAAATGAGAGAGCTTGGCATTTTTTTATTACTTACAGGAGCAGAAAAATTTATTATTGCTCACAACCATCCAACAGGAAACTGTACACCAAGTGAAAGTGATTTTAAAATTACAAATAAGATGAATGAATTTTCGGATTTAATTGATATTCAGTTAATACAACATTTTGTAATAGGTAAAAATGATTGGGATGGAATTATATATGATGAGGATTATGATGACAGTGATGAAGAAAATTATGAAGAAGTAGAGGAAATGCCATTTGGTTAATAATAATTAAAATAGTGTTAAAGCCATCAGAAAAGTTAGAAATAACAAATTCTGGTGGCTTTTATAATAAGAAAGGACGTGATATAATTGTGTAGATATAAATATGGAAATCCAAAGAAACAGAGCCGTTTCATTTGCTGCAAGTGTCT
>CAZUDC010000184.1:0-1752 GCA_964619105.1 uncultured Ruminococcus sp. | reverse complement strand
CGCCCCACTGCTTTACCACCCGCCTGGGCGGTGTCAGCACCGGCACCCAGTCCAGTTTGAATCTGGCCATCGGACGGGGAGACAGTAAGGAAAATGTGGAAGCCAATCTGCGGATTCTGGCAGATGCCCTGAAATTTGACCCGGAGAAGTTGGTTTTGACCCGGCAAACCCATTCCGACATCGTCCGGGTCGTGACGGCGGAAGACTGCAAGGGCTTCTTCCACAGAGATTACCCGGAGTGCGATGGGCTGGTGACCAATGTCCCCGGTCTGACGCTGCTGGTATTCACCGCCGACTGCACGCCGCTGCTATTCCACGACCCGGTCACCGGTGCGGTGGGAGCAGCCCACGCCGGGTGGCGGGGCACGGCTCAGGCCATCGGCGCCAAAACCGTACAGGCCATGGTGGATGCCTTCGGCTGTGACGTCAAAAATATCCACGCCGCCATCGGCCCCAATATCGGCCAGTGTCACTTTGAGACCAACGCCGATGTGCCTCAGGCGATGATCGCCGCCTTCGGGCCGGAAGTGGAAACCTATATTCAGAAAAAAGGCGAAAAATTCCATCTGGACTTAAAAGCCATCAACGCCATGGTATTGCGCCGGGCGGGGGTGAGAAACATCGAGGTCAGCGACAGCTGTACCTACTGCCAGCATGACCGATTCTGGTCTCACCGCTTCACCCGGGGGGAACGTGGTTCCCAGGGGGCGGTCATCACCTGCACGGGAGGTGCAAAATGAAGAAAATTACCGCGTTACTCCTGCTGCTGTCCCTGTCGCTGAGCCTGTTCAGCGGCTGCGGCAGAGGATTCGACAATTCCGGCTATGTCCCCACTGGCGACGCCATTTTGATGGAGGATGAGGAGCCTACGGAAGATCTCAGCGAGGAAGAAGACCAGCAACTGTATCTGGCCTACTATCCCGATCGAAGCCTGAACCCTCTGTTCGGCAGTGACTATACCAACCGGGTGCTCATGAGCCTGATGTATCAGCCCCTGTTTGTGGTGGACAACGATAAAAATGTCAGCCCCCTACTGGCAAAGTCCTATCAGGTCTCTGCCAACAGCCGTAACGTCACCGTCTGGCTGGAAGATGCTACCTTCTCCGATGGAAGCAAGCTCACGGCTCAGGATGTGGTGGCAACATACTTGCAGGCCAAGGAAAATGACTATTATGCCAACCGCTTCACCCACCTGATCAACGTGGAAGCTACGGAAGACGGCGGCATTCTGTTCCAGCTGGATACCGCTTATTCCAACTTCATGCTTTTGATGGACGTGCCCATTGTCAAGGCCTCCGAAGTGGAGGCGGGGATTCCGCTGGGCACCGGCCCCTATGTCTTTGTGGACAGCACCGGCGGCGCTACCCTGCAGCGCAACCCCAACTGGTGGTGCGGCAATGCCAAAATTCCCGCCCGGGATACTGTTATCGATCTGGTGGAAGTTTCTTCCCCGGCAGATGTCCGGGATGCTTTCCAGTTTGGTGGCGATCAGTCCGTCAGCGTGGTCTGCACCAATCCCATGAGCGGCTCCTTTGCGGAATACCGCTGTGACTATGAGCTGTGGGAAATTGAAAGCGGCTATATGATGTTCATCGTCTGTAACATCCTCTATTCCGACCACTTTGAAGACGGTACCCTGCGAACCTTCCTGACCTATGCCATCGACCGGGAAAAGCTGGCAGAGGAAGCCTACAGCGGTCTGGTGACCCCGGTGACCCTGCCCTGCAACCCGGAGGAAAGCTACTATAACAA
>CAZUDC010000183.1:0-1761 GCA_964619105.1 uncultured Ruminococcus sp. | reverse complement strand
CGCCGGCCCAGTTACCAACCTTTTCATTCCGGCCGGTGAGGGCGTTGTACATTGTGGTCTTACCGGAGTTCGGATTGCCCGCAAAAGCAATTCTCATTTTTGTTTCCTCCTTATTCATTTCCATTCTGGCAGCAGATGCTGCAAAATTAACAAAAATCAGGTTAGCGGCAGCTAACGTTTATGTCAAGGAAATCGGCAGATTTCCCGGCACCAACTGCTCACTCAGACAGGATGATCGCCTGCGCCAGTTGGTTGTCGATATTATATCTGCCGTCCTTAATGGATACCGTGCAGCCGCCTCTGCGTCTGGAGACCACCGTCACGGGCTCGCCGCTGTAGCAGCCAAGAGAGAACAGGAAGCTGTTCAGTTCCTCGTCGTCGGTCTCAATGCGCTGGACGATATACTCCTTGCCTTCTTCAGCAACAGACAAATTCATACCTTCACCTGGCTTTCTATCCGGTGCGAAAGTTCGCTTTCGCTAACCGGAGTGGATTCATGAATGTTAGCCCTAGCTAACAGAGTAATCATAACGCCCCGAAGGGCATTTGTCAACCCTTTTTCCGGGATATTTTCCAGCTTTGGAAGGTTTGTCCAGATTGTGCAGACAGCAGAGTCGATTTCCGGGACAATCTGGCGAATCTGCCGGTTTCACCGGATCTCCGTCACCCGGTAACCCAGGCGTTCGATGCGCCGGCAGAGGGTTTCCTCCGGGATTTCCTCGGAGAAATCCACCACAGCCGTGCCCTGTTTCCAGTCCACGGTGGCGGCGGTCTGGGGAATATCATTGATGGTCTCCATGATTCGCCCGGCGCAATGCTCGCAGTGCATTCCCGCAATTACAAATGTCCGGGTCTTCACCACGGTTTTCAGCTTTTTCCGTCTGGGCCGGTAATCGCTGCCGCTGCCGCAGCAGCCTTTGCGCCCGGCACGTTTTCTCAATACGATCACCGCAGCGGCGATCACGGCCGCCACTGCCCCAAGAAGGATCCAGTCTCCCATATTGCCGCCTCCTCAGCGTTTCCGTTTTGTGTTAGCGTTTGCTAACCGCCGGAATCATACCATATTCCTTTTACTAAGTCAAGGGGTGTTTTACGGAAATTTCCATGTGGATTCTCCCAAACAGCACTTGACAATTTTCCCTCAATGGTATAAGATATATATGGTTAGCGTGCGCTAACTTTGAATGCAGACAAACCGGGGGCTGGCAATTCCACCATCCCTGTTTCTTCCGTATATCGGTTAGCTTCCGCTAACCATTTGCAAAAAGGGGCTTCTTATGTTGAGTTCTGAATTTCTGTCCACTGCTGCCGGTCTGGCAGGGATCACCCTTGTGCTTCTGCTCTCGTTCTGGGCAAAGAGAAAGCTCCGGAACCTTCTGTCCCGGAGGGCATCCGCCCATGCCCGTCGGAAGGGCCCGGCCCTCTCCTGAGCGTTCCTTTCTCCGCAATCCCCCGTAACGGCGGGACGGGAACCGAAATAACCTTCGGATGTGACATGATTTCCTTACAGAAATCATTGAATTTGACGCTGACACATCACGCAAAAAGTCCCTTTTGCCTCTCCGGCAAAAGGGACTTTTTCGCCTTTTCACTTATGGTGAAAACAGCAGTCCGGCCTCCCGGCAAGCGGCGGTTCCCTGACAGCCGCATTTTTCAATCAAGTCTTCAAAATAGCAAAAGAGTAGATATCCGAACGGATATCTACTCTTTTGGTACACCGGAAGGGACTCGAACCCCCAACCCTCGGAACCGGAATCCGAT
>CAZUDC010000182.1:0-1764 GCA_964619105.1 uncultured Ruminococcus sp. | reverse complement strand
ATATTGGAGCGGAAACGCACATTCCTCATGCCGGTTCTTTATTTCTTCATCCTGCTTATATCACAGGCCAGCAATATGCTGACAGCATGGTTCGCCTACGAGTACCGGTGGCAAGACGCCTACTATGTGGTTATCGGGATGCTACTCGTTGCTATGTTGCTGGTAGTTTGCACGATGCCTGATGAAAAGAAAACGAAAGCATATAAGGTGGAATGGCGGAAAGTACCGGATATGTTGCTGATGGCTGCTACTCTGTGCAGCATGGCGTATATTCTCGTTTACGGCAAGACGCTCGATTGGTTTTATTCCGGCAGCATACGGTTAGCCGTAGGGATGCTGCTGATTTCCTGCGGAGCTTTCCTTTTTCTTTCGTTGCGACACGGGGAAAAATCGTATCTTCCGTTGCGTGTCTTTTCCTACCGCAATGTATGGATGTCGATGCTACTGTTCCTTTTGACAATGGTCTTCAATTCGGCAAACATCTTTGTCGGCACATTTGCCAAGCTATCCACGCCCATCAACAACCTGCAAAGTGCCTCGTTGAGTGGATGGGCGATTGCCGGATGTCTTTTCGGATTATTACTGTCCATCCTTTTGGTCGTGAAGAAAGTGCAATTCCGCACCATTTTCTGTGTGGCTTTCCTGCTGATGGCAGCCTCCAACGCTTATCTCTACTTCCAATACCAGACTATGGGGCTATTCGGCAACATGATACTTCCCACAATATTGAATTATATGGGATTGCTGATGCTCTATTCCGTCGTGGCGGCTTTCGGCATGAAGATCCTGCCCTCACGCCACCTTGCCACCTTCGTGTTCCTGATGATATGGATGCGCAATGCCATTGCCCCTGTGGTTGGCTCATCCATCTATGCCAATTGGTTGAATCACAGGCAACAATACAATGTCATTCGTCTGGTGCAGACAGTGGACAGTGAAAACATGCTTGCCTCCAATACTTTCGTACAAACCAAACGCATGGGACAAGCCGGAGGCAAAGGAACAACAGAGGCGGAACAATTTGCCGTCACATCTCTAAAAGGACGTATCAGCGTACAATCGGCGATTGTGGCGATGAAGGATATTACCGGGCAGACGGTTTTGTTGCTATTGGGGACAGCAGGCATGGTTCTCTTGTTGCCTTATCATAAAAAAGAAACTACATAGGACAATACATACCTCATTTCACTAACATTTCTTTGTTAAATTCAAGTCGTTATGCTTGTAGACTCGGCAAATTTATAAACACTTTAATTTTTTTGCACCATTCTGCAGAGGTTTGCTTACAGCCATTTAGCGCGTGTGAAATTAATTTTGCAACCCAAAAGCAGACGAGTATGAGAGAAACTTTCAAGGTATTGTTCTTCGTGAACAGGAGCAAGGCTAAAAACGAGAATGTCCCCATCATGGCACGAGTGACAATCAACGGTACGCAGTCGCAGTTCAGTTGCACGTATTCCATTCCGGTGAAGCTGTGGACACCAAGGCGAACAGGGTGAAATGGAAAAGCGAGGAAGTTCGTAACATCAACTTCGCCTTTGCCTACATTACCCAAAGCATTTCTCGAAGTCTGACTTCGAGTTGGTCAATGTCCGATATTAAAATTTGAACACTCGTTGCAGGTTAAAGCACCTTATTATCCTACGGGCTGAAAGCTCTATAAGTGAATTTCTTAACAAATGTGAAGTTCCAATTCCCTCGTTTATTCGTAATTTTGTGGCATGAAAGAGTTGATAGACAAATTTTCAGAGCATTATAAAATAG
>CAZUDC010000181.1:0-1774 GCA_964619105.1 uncultured Ruminococcus sp. | reverse complement strand
CGGCACCAGTCGGAGCTACTGTTTAAGGTCATCTCAGACCGAAGTGAAAAGAGCCGCACCATACTTGTTTCACTACTACTACCTCATTTCAAATTTGATGCCTTCCAGTTCCAATAATTTGATTTTCTTATCCAGTCCGCTGGTATAGCCGGTCAAGCCGCCATCAGCACCAATGACACGGTGGCAAGGGATGATAATACCAATTTTATTGTGTCCCACTGCACCGCCTACGGCTTGGGCTGACATTTTTGGAAGGCCTCGTTGGGCGGCGATTTGTTTCGCAATTTCGCCGTAGGTCGTTGACTGACCATAGGGAATGGTGCTGAGGATTTTCCACACTTCCATCTGGAACGGCGTGCCTACGGGGTGGAGCGGCGGAGTGAAATCAGGCACACTTCCGGAAAAGTAGATGTCCAGCCATTTCTTTGCGGCAAGCAATATTGGCGTTTCCTGATACTCCGATTTGAAAAAATTGGGTTTATTGGCAAAACACAGCCCTGTTAGGCCAACCTCGTCTGCGAACAGGAGAATGTCACCAATGGGGGAGTGGTAGTGGTTGCCTACGACAATCTTCTGGCCCACTTCAACACCTTCCTTTTGCAGAATTGTTTCCAGAAAAGCGTTTCTTGATCGTCTGAGCAAAATATTCGTAGGGAATGATATAGTCCTTCCTTCCATCTATTGTGATCATTGCAGGCATTTCATTTACATCCCGATTGATTCTCTTTGTGTGCAAAATGCCGTCACTGATATAGTCATAAAACCGATAACCGTCAAAGGCCCATTGATTCAGCACGGAATTCATACTACTGATGATGCTCCGGTCGGCGATTCTGTCAAAAATAACCACCGGAGCAGATGCAAAGAACGCTTCCAGTGCACGACACATTTCCGCATCCGATACATACATATCCATCAGATAATGGGCAACTGCATTCCCTATATGTTCCCGTTCTGCTATCTTCAAATCCACCAGATAGATTACCAATTTTGTCTCAAAATTCATAATTTGCAAGCATTTTCTCCGATTGAAATAGAATAGCTTGCATCCCCATTCGTAAATGCGTTGGCCGGATTCCTTTTGCTTTAGCATCTGAGCCACAGGAGATATTGACGGTCCCATCTCCTCCGGTGTTTTCAGCTTATAACGTTGTATGGTTTCTTTTGTGGCATAGTAGATCATAATACTCTCTTCACAATCGGTGCATGGATTTCGTATCACTTACGGAACAGTTCATCCAGCGTTTTACCATCCTTGCTCTTCCACTCAACCCAGCCGTTGGTGCTGCCGCCGAGGACGAACATAGCTGCTGTGCTGGGGGATGTAAAGGGAATGGAAACGTTCAAAATGTATTTTTTGCCGTTTTTTACGATGTTCCCATTCTGAGCGGCCGCCTGGCGCTGTTTTTTCACTTTCTCGGAGTGGCACTTGCGGCTCAAATCGACCTCGGAACCTTCTAGCACTTCAAACTGGTCGCCGTCATAGATGCCCAGCGCATGAACGCCGTTTCGGGTGGTATGAAGGATGTTGGCCTCGTCGAGGGTCGTTTTGGAATTCTCCATTTTATAACCCTGTGTTGCCATGATGAATTTGATTTCTTCGTACACTTCCTCGATCAAAGGTAGGTCATATTCGTCGATCTCATACCGGGGATTGACGGTGTTCTCCACCTTATAGCGTTTGGCATCTATTGCCTTGCCGATGGCATAAGCTTCAAGGCCGCTGATCATATCCAAGGAAAAGGTCTTGCTGTCCGCAAGGAACATGATGGCT
>CAZUDC010000180.1:0-1796 GCA_964619105.1 uncultured Ruminococcus sp. | reverse complement strand
AGGACGTCCTACTACATTCATAATCAATGGATCTGATATCATTAATATTTTATCAATTAATTCTTGTGCTTTAAATTTTATATAAGTAATATTATTAAAACTAAATTTTAAAGTATCCTTATTCTTTCCAATAATTTCATAATTATTTACTGGAATATTTTCAATAGCTATAACACATTCTGGATTACCTTTGCCCCACAATGTTTTAAAATCACCCATTTCTGTAATAATTGGTGCAATTATAGGACTATTTGCGGATAATATATAGTCAACTTCATAAAAACCCTCATTAAAATTGACTGTAGCTAATTTAGTATTAGCATAATTAATTAATTTAGGAATATTATTATTTTTAATTTCAAAACCAAAAGAATTAGCGTGTCCTTCTGCAAATTCCATTAGATTACTATCTAATAAAAATTGTCTAAAATCTTTAAGTTCACTTTCGTTAATTCCTCTACAAGAGCCTCTGAATTTATTATCAGTTCCTAAACGTCCTAACATTGTTGGTTTTTTATATTCCGCCGCTAAATTCATAGCTACTAATCCAGTTAATGTGTTGTTAATATCTATATCACTTGCATCTGCTATTAAAATCTTGTTACTATCCTTTTCTTCATTAAAAATTTGTATTTTCAATTGTTCTAGTCCCTTTTCTTTTTCTCTATTTTGTCGTGCTCGTGCATTTATACAGTTTCTAGCATTTTGTTCAGCTAAACTTTCAAAAGTACCCTTAGCTCCCCTTTTTGTTGATTCTACCATTTTATTACCATCAATAAAAGATTCAAATAATATTTCTTTTTCTTTAGCATTTCCCACTCTAATTAAAGCATTTACTAGAGGAGTAATATAGAAACTTACGTCTGTTGGTGTAATGTCAGTAGTACTACCAATAGAATAAGATTGCTTCATTACTAATTCTTTTAAACAAGGATTATTTATATGGCTTAATCCTACACAATTAATATATCTATTTTCTAATGAAGTTATATCAGACATATCACCAATAGAACCTACAGATGCTAAATCTAAAAAATAATCCGCATCATTAAAACCTAGTTTATCATCAAGTACACATAAAAATTTATAAACTACACTTGCCCCAGTTAATTCTTTATTTGTATAATTTTTACTTAATTGATTATTAATTACAATAGCGTGACTACTATATTCTGGTGCTAAGTGATGGTCTAATACTAATACGGAGATATTGTTATCTGATAATATTTTATGGTATTCATAATCATTGCTACTTGAATCGGGGCATATTACTAAGTCGACATTTTGTTGTAATATATAATCATAACAATCTTCTAATCCGTGCTGTTTACCATCATGTAAGTAATATTGCAACTGTGCATTTGGGAAATGCAATATAATATAATTCCATAATTCCGCAGAACTAGTAAATCCATCTAAGTCACTATCTACAACAAATAATATTTTTTTATTTTGTTGTAAAAAATCTATTAATAATGCCGCACCATTTTCAATGTTATCTAATAAATATGGTGATATTAGCATATCTTTTTTAGGATTTAGGAAATCTAATAAATTTTGTCTATCTTGATTAATTATTTGCCTATCGTATAATAAAGATGCTAAATAACTATTATACATTTTATGATTAACTAAATCAGATGTTCTTTTAATATATTTCATTTTACCAACCTACCTTAATTCTTTTTTTTAATAATTGTATTAATATATTTTGTCCTTTATCTATTGGTGAATCTTTCAAATTTAAAAGATTTTCATTATCTATAATAAAACTCATTTTACAGTATTGTTTATAC
>CAZUDC010000179.1:0-1817 GCA_964619105.1 uncultured Ruminococcus sp. | reverse complement strand
GGGTCATCGTATGATAGCTGATGGTAGGCTCGTAACCCTGGTACCAGCTCTGGCTCATACCGTCCATGGTGGAGTGCTGGTCGATTTCAAATTCTGCCGCAAAGACCGTCACACTCATAGACAGCACCAGCAGCATGGTTAAAAGAATACAAATTAGTCTTTTCATAATCACAGCTCCCTGATATTGTCGATGATACTCTTGCTGATGATGTTGCGGATTCGCATTCGCAACATGAACCAGCAAACCACCCAGCTCAATACTGCAAGAACGGTCATGGCAACAAATCCATATCCGATGAATAACTCCAGTCCCTCAAAAATCTCTGCAAAAAGAATCAGCAGTAGAATCAATGAAGTCAGCAAATAACCGCCGAGGACGCTAACAGACACCTGACCAGTATAACAGTGTAGAATTGTCTTTTCATCTGCACCGACTGCACGCAGCATTCCGATCCGCCGTCCGTCAGATTGAATTCGTCTTGTGATTGACGATACAATCATGCTGATTGCCACCGCTGTAAATAGAATCGCAATGCCAGCAAAGATGATAATCATTTGGTTGCGAATATTCATTCCTTCACGATGTTCTGCAATATTATTATTTAGGCGAATCTCGCCAGTGCGGGAACCAATTGCCTCAAGTGTTTGTGCGAGTAGTTCCTCTGTTTGCAGATCGACATCACCATCAAGATAGATCCTGTAGGTATCCTGACCGTTTGCATAAAGGCCCATGTTTTTCAGGCCTTCCTCGGTTGTAAGAATTGTCGCCCTGGTAAACCGATAACCATCATGCTTATTTAAGACTGCACCTACGGTGACCGTAGTATCCAGCCGCTGTGCTGCCTTAACCGCAGCTACACCGTTTTCACTAACAGTTTCCGAATAGAGTTGTATCAAAGGCAAATTCTGTCCGGCGAAAAAGCAATCATTCTCTGCAACCAGTACAGCATTTTTATCAGGTGCTTCTGGCCCTTGCGATGAATAACTATGCCCTTGCTTAGTAACTCCGCTCCAAATTTTCGGAGCAGCAATAATAACCTCACGGCCTGCGTTTATTGCTTCTACATCAATTTCTCCGTCCTCGATCCAACCGCTGTATTTCAAAAGTGTTTCTTCATCAAGAACGACTGTGTGAATAGTCAGACTGGCCAATTTCTTATCCGTATTCAAATAATTACGGATTTCATCATACTGCTTTTCTTCATAACTGTTGTCAATCACATCAGCAAAACTAATCGTTTTGTTTGAAATAACATTGTAATCAGCAGATAAGTATTCGCTTTTTTTATCCAGTAGTGCTGTAATACCCACATATCGTTCAACTTCAACATGAGATACATTGGGCAGTTTTCTGATTTGCGACAGGCTTTGATCGGACAAAGGCGGATATGGAAGAATCGATACATAACCCGACACACCATTGCTTTGCGTGGAAATTGAAAAAGCAGCAGTATCCTGTGCGACATAAGGAGAAGCTACATTAACACACATAATTGAGCAAACAACACAGAACAGCATTAGCGCAACCAATACAGCACTGCCAATCTGCCTGCTCGGATAAAGACGAAGCAATCTTGTTGATATCAGACTTGCCACCTGGAATTGCTTTTTGCTCTTAATATGCTTTATTTTACGGAGGACATCTGTATCCCGAATGACGCTCATTGGCATTTGCTTGGCATATCTGCGCAAAGGCATATATCCAGAGAGTGCAACCAGCATAATACTGATGATAAAAATCGGGATCAGCAACAATGGATTAAGCTTCAGGATCATTTGCTCAGGCGCAATCCAGGAAAAGATGCCAACAGCACAGA
>CAZUDC010000178.1:0-1835 GCA_964619105.1 uncultured Ruminococcus sp. | reverse complement strand
TTGATGCGGATGGTGGCAGTAATTTGCTTGATGTATCGATTTATTACAATAAACTGTACGCAGTGATCTAGGAGGCAGTGATGTTTTATTTGATTGCATTAGACAAAGAATTTAATATGATCACACCACTGGCTCCCACGAATATACAATGGAGCCGCAAATATCACGAGCCAGGAAGCTTTTCCATTCAGCTTCCGCTGGATCAGTATTCGGCAGATATGAAGTATCTTTATACAAAAGATCGTCCGGAAGTAGGTAAGATCACACAGAAAAATTATGCAGAAGAAAATGGATTTGCTTACATGCAGCTTAGCGGATATTTTTTGGAAAATGAACTGAACCGGCATGTGGTATATCCGAAGGGTACGACCAATATTACCAATTCACCGTCTTGGACAAGTGCGAGCGGTAAGGCGGAAGAAGTAGCCCATAAATTTTTTGATGGTTTTAAGAGAATCAAAACAGATACGATTGATTCTGTTTTGAATATATCAAAAGCTCCGCCATTATCCAGAGGAAAAGATGCTGTGCACACGAGAAATGGCGAATATTTGGGAGCTAAGATTTATGACATTTTGAAGCCTTCCGGGATGTCGTACAAGATAGTGTATGATTTGCTGGCCAATACGAAGACATTTACTGTATGGACAGGAAAGGATCTGACTCAGGCAAACACAGAAGGAAACAATCCGGTAGTATTCTCCACAAGATATGGGAATCTCCGAAATCCGAATCTGTTGGAAGACGAGACTGATCATAAAAATGTCTGCATCGATGTATATGAAAAAGATGATAAATATACGGTCAGAGCGATTGCGAATGAAGAAAATGCAGCGGAATATGCCTTTATCTATGAAACGACTAGTGAAAGCAAAGAAGAAAATGCTACAGAGGCGGAGTTTATAAAGCTGTTGGATGCGGAAGCATCAAATATTTTATTGAATTACAAAAAAACACAGAATATAGAGTTTGACGCTGATGCAGGAAGCTATGTGTATATGCAGGATTTTGATCTTGGAGATAAATGTGATCTGGAAATTGCAGGAGTGCTGCAGATGGAAGCACGTCTGATCGCGTGCTATGAAGTAATTAAATCGGGCGAATGGTCTATGACAATGGAATTCGGAACGCCTATTGTAAAAAAAGGAGGAAAATATTAATGATTGGATATCCACTTGACTCTCACGTAGAGTTTGGCGAAGACAATGTACCAGTATTTGACAGAGCAATCACATCAGTACCGCTGAGAAAGCTGATCAAGCAGCTCTTTTCGGACGGCATTATGCCAAATGTGAGCACAAACATGCAGGTAGTTGCCGGATCCGGGATGAAGGCGGTTGTAAAAGCCGGATTTGCAATTTGTAACGGTTGCTTAAAACTGGAAGAGGATCAGACAACATTGACGCTGGAAGCTGCGGACGCATCCTACGGCAGAATCGATACGATTGTTCTCAGACTGGACGATAACGACAATGCGAGATCTTGCGAATTTGCAGTTGTGAAAGGTACTGCATCTGCAAATCCGGTACGCCCAACACTGACACGTAACCAGTCAGTATGGGAGATTGGATTGGCAGATATTAAGGTTCCGAAGCAGTCGGTAGCTGTCAGAAATGACAGGATCACGGATACCAGATATGAAAGTGGCCGGTGCGGTGTGATATCGTCAATCAGCGAATTTGACACAACCGGCATCTATCAGCAAGTGCAAACAGACCTGAAAGAATTGAAATCTGATGAACAGGCTGCGTTCAATACGTGGTTTAATTCTGTCAAGGATCAGCTTGGCACGGATGCAGCAGGCAAACTTTTGCAGCTGATCGAAGTGGAACGTG
>CAZUDC010000177.1:0-1846 GCA_964619105.1 uncultured Ruminococcus sp. | reverse complement strand
CGGATAAATACAGTAACCCCTCCGAAAGGGTAGTCTTCCCCGCATCCACATGGGCCAACAGACCAACACTAATATTCTTTTTTCTCTTCTGTTCGCCCATGAAAAAAGGACCCCCTTCTGTGCATAATGCAAATATTATAGCACAGAAGGGGGCTTTAGTCGATATGAGAAACGGTCTGGAAGAAAAAATATAGTCCTTCCAACCCATTGCGTCAGTCGTTATCGAGGTAAATTCGGATAGAGTTTCACTCTCAGCTCACCCTTTGTTTCACCTCGATACATGGTGGCTTTTTTCAAAACCAACTTCCATAGCGCATTTTTCTGCGCCGGGTTCAAAATGTCGTAATTATCCAAAATGCTTTGCGTGGTCGGAATGATCTCCAATGCAGTCCGGTTGATTTCTTTAAGTTCCGTTTGCTTTTCCATAAGCTCAGCTTTTGTTTCCTCCAACTTTTGAATATCTTTTTGGATTGCCGCATTACGCCGTGTAAACATCTCCACGGTATAAACGCCTTTTTCCAGATACTCGCAGAGATTATTCTGCTGTGCCCGCAGCTGATCCAACTGACCGATAACGGCATCCAGAGCAGTATCGGTCTGGTCTGTGTTCACCGGCTTGCCGCTTTCAATCTGAATTTTGTACGCCGCCAGCCATTCTCGCATTCCCTCAACAATGGCGTTCTCCACATCAATACACTTCATCTGCTTGCATCCGCATCCTCTGGTGGGACACCGATACCATGCGGAAGTTCTTTGATTTTTAGCGGGTACATTTCGTTTCATAACGGCCCCGCAGTTTTCACATACAAGGATTGTGGCAAAGGGATTTTTCAGTTCCTTTGTAGCATGGGTCGAGTGATGTCCCTTGCTTTTTTGCTTTTCTTTCACCTTGTCCCACATTTCCTGTGTAATGATCGGCTCATGCATACCATCATACAGATCGTAGTTATCATTGGTATACCGCTTCTTTGTCAGCATACCATCTTCGATAACCCGTTTAACCGGCTCTCTGCGCCATCTGATTTTCCCCAGATAAACCTCATTGTTCAGAATATTCACAACAGAGGTCTGTCCCCATTTACCGTTCAACGCCGGGATATTTAACTGGTTCAGCTGATAAGCGATGGTGTTGTAGCCAATCCCTTGCTCTCCATACATATCGTAGATCATCCGGACGATCTTTGCTTCCTCCGGTTCAATGCACAGGCTGTTTCCTTTCATGCCCTGGAGCTTGTAGATGCGGTAGCCATAGGGCGCAACGGAACCCATGAACTTTCCCTCCGAAGCTGAATGATTGCGACCTCTAACCAGACGGGTATTGATGCTTTTCAGTTCATAACGGCTGAACATGAATTTCATATCCGTAAACTGCTCATCGGAGTCATTCTGCAAATCGTAGGTTTTTCCGGGTGTAATGATCTTGCAGTTATTGGTCTGAAGGATCTGCATGATATATCCGGTTTCCATAGAGGAACCTCTGGAAAGACGCTCCAAATCAATACAGATGACACCAGCATAAAGTCCTGTGCGCACAAGCTCCAATAGGCGCTGCATTTTCGGTCTTGCAGATAAGGATTCGCCGGAGACAACTTCCTCCAGCACCTCTACCACATTCAGCTTTCTGGCTTTGCAAAAATCGTTCAATATCTTCTTGTGTCTGCTGAGGGTTTCCTCCATCGACACTTCTTCAAAATCAGTATCCATTCTGGATTTTCGCAGATACATAATGTACTGCTCCAACTCTAAAAATGCTGCCATATTCGTCCTTTCCTTTCGTTTTTTTCTTAATTGTAGTGACTTGCCCGCACATATACGAA
This sequence comes from uncultured Ruminococcus sp., assembly GCA_964619105.1. Classification (GTDB taxonomy): domain Bacteria; phylum Bacillota; class Clostridia; order Oscillospirales; family Ruminococcaceae; genus UMGS363. The sequence goes on along the minus strand of CAZUDC010000177.1, from coordinate 29 downwards.
TGTGCGGGCAATGCCATTTTCCTTATGCG
>CAZUDC010000176.1:0-1849 GCA_964619105.1 uncultured Ruminococcus sp. | reverse complement strand
AGAGTGTACATTTCCATCAGATAATAATCCGATGAAGTGCATAACTGCATTGTCTTTACAGTTTGCAACTAATTCTTTCCAAGTTGCATTTTCTAATATTTCTTTTGATTCGATAGATTCGTTTACTAATTTTGCACCCTGTGCATAAATCTGTCCACATCCTAAAGCGTTGTGTCCTACTTCACTGTTACCCATGTCATCGTCGCTTGGTAATCCTACTGCTAATCCGTGTGCAGCGATTGCAGTGTTAGGACAAGTTTTTGTTAATTCATCTAAAGTAGGTGTGTTAGCGTGTAATACTGCATTTCCTAATTCTTTATCGCAGATTCCAACACCATCCATAACTACTAAAACTACTGGTCTTTTACTCATGATAAAAATCCTCCTGTTTATCCTTTTATAATATATCACAAATAATGCATTAGCGCATTTATTTTGTCTTGAAAGATTAAAAAAAGAAGTTATATTATCTATAACTGGGAGTGTACCCCAAATAGTAGACATAAATAAAAAGGTATGAAAAAGAAGTAAGACAAAATCTTACTTCTTTTTTGATCTTATTCTTGAAGTATTATAAAATTCAATCCAATCTTCAACCAAGACTATATAATGCTGTAATGATGTTATATTATTAGTATACAGAACTTCTTTCTTTAGTAAGGAATGCCAACTTTCAATTGGGGAATTGTCTACCGGTGTTCCTTTCTTAGACATTGATATTAGAATTCCTTTGGATTCACATATCGTTCTGTATTCATTGGACGTATATTGGTATCCTTGATCTGAATGGAGGATGCAACCAAATACGTCTTTTCTTTTGGCAATCGCTTGTAGTAAAGTGTCCATAACAAGTTTATTATCATTACGATAGGAAATAACATAAGCTACGATGTTTCTATCATATAAATCAATAATAGAAGATAAATATGCTCTTTTTCCTTCATAAATAAGATATGTCACATCTGTACACCATTTCTGATTTGGCTTATCTGCATTAAAATCTCTTCGAAGCAAATTTTCTTTAACATTTTCTTCTAGTCTTCTTTTGTTTTCATCGCTTTTTGGGATTTTATAATACTTAGGATTTAAATTGTATTTTTTCATTATTCTTCTGATTTTCTTTATATTACAAATGACACCATATTTAAGTTTTAGTCCTTCCATAATTCTACGGGCTCCGTACGTGCATTTAGATTCGTCAAAAATTTCTTTGATTATCAGGTAGTCATAATAATCCTTATCTTCACTTTTTCTATATTTATAGTATGTTGATTTATTAATGTCTAACACAATGCACATATTAGTTAATGAATATTTATTTCTGTATAGGTTTATAAATGTTATTTTTTCTCTCGTTGTACCTTTAAGAAGGCTCGGAACTTTTTTAAGATTTCATATCTTTCTTTCCAGTCGGTATTTTTTTCACTTGGTCTACCTCTTTTTTGACCATGACCCGGATACTCCTCAGGTTTTTTTACTTTTCTAATCCATGTTTCGATTGTTTTGTTAGAAATCCCATATTCCTTTGCAATCAACAATGATGATTTGCCGTGTATAAACCATTCTTCAAGGATTTTCTCCTTGAACTCTGGTGTATACGAATTAAATTTTTGTCCTTTCTTTGCCATAAAAAAACTATCTCCTTTCATAGAGATAGTTTCTCATATATCCTTTTTAATTGTGTACACTATTTGGGGTACACTCCCTAAACCATTCTTTTAATTTATTATTCCTGTTCTAATGCAAGAGTGATTGTTGTGATGTCACAAACTTCAGCTGGTCCATAGTACTGAATAGCACCTGGGTAAACGAAGCAAGTGTCAATAGCCCATTCTTCTCTGTGTGCTTC
>CAZUDC010000175.1:0-1858 GCA_964619105.1 uncultured Ruminococcus sp. | reverse complement strand
ATTCTGTATCAGGAAATCAACAGAAGAGACAAAGTTAGCAGAGAAGTAATTGGCACCATTAAAAACACTTTGAAAATGGCAGAATAGGCAGGAGGAAAACGATGGGAAATACAGTAAATGAAGCAATGCAGATTACAGAGCAGGATATCACAATCGAACAGGCTATAGAATTTGTAAAAGAATACATTGCCAAGACTGGCAAAACACAGGCAGCAGTGGCACAGGAATTAGGAATTTCTTCAGGAGCGTTATCAAGTTTTATTTCAGGAAGTTATAAGACACCGCATACGATAGTTCCGAAGGTTCGTAACCTTATGGAAATCAGTGAGAAGAAAAAGATTAGTTTAAGTGATCCGCCATTTGTGGAGACCAGTGTTTCAAAGATGGTTAAAAATGCCATTAAATACAGTCATATCAGAGGAAAGATATCGGTTGTGTATGGGGATGCCGGTATTGGAAAAACACAAGCGTTCAGGAGTTACCTACGAGAGAATAACCTTGCAATCGGAATTACCATCTCCCCGACATATGCATCCATTACCGGAGTGAATGAATTACTGGCGGAGCAGTTGGGAGTCCGGGAACGTGTGGCAAGAAAAATCACGAATGAGATTGTAAATAGATTAAGGGGTTCTGGCAGAGTCATTATCATTGACGAGGCACAGCATTTGACTGTAAGAGCGTTAAATCATATCCGTTGCCTTGCGGATGAAGCAGAGATTGGTGTCTGTCTTATCGGTAATGAAGAGGTATATTCCAAACTGAAAGGAACCGGTAAAGCGGATTTTGCACAATTGTTTTCACGAATTGGAATGAGAGAGCCGGTATCCATTCACAACATTACAAAGGATGATGTGAAGAAAGTATTTCAGGATGCGGAGCTTGCGGATGAAGCGGTTAATATCCTTTATCAGATTTGTCAGACCAACTACGGACTGCGAGGAGCGGTAAATGTATTTGTTAATACTGCTGCAGTTTTTAATACCGAAGTGACAGCCGGAAATATCGCTAAGATGATGCGTGAAATGAACATCGGGAGGTAGCAGGTATGTTATCGGATGAACTGAAACATAATTACTGGGCAACGATACGGAGAACCAGAACATCCGGAAGAATTAGTCCTTCTGTTGTTGAAAAGACAGAAGAATCATGGAAAAAGTTTGATGAGGATGTGGTTTCCGAGGCATTGAGAATACATATATCCCATCATCCGGATTATAAGGAAAATTATACGCTTGGAATTATGAGAAATTTGCAGAGGCAGAAAGCTTCAGGCAGAAATATAAAGAAAAAACCGAGTTTCAATGATTTCAGTATGCAGAGAGATTATGATTTTGATGAACTGGAACGTATGTTGTTATCTAACTAACATGAAAGGAAAATATATGGGAACTTTGATAAAATCGGATGATTTAGGAAACTGGGGTGTGAAAGGTTTGCCTTGGAAAAAACTTTATGTCGGACAGGTAATAACAAGAGAAGTACATGAAAAATTATATGGTTGTTTATGCAAACTGAAAGATTATGAGTCCACAGGTTTATCTCCGGAACAAATAGAAAAATTAAGAGGAGAATAATTTGGTTTTCTTAGGAAGGAGCATTTATGCAGAAAGTGGAAGTGATTTTAGAAGGTAAGGATGAAGAGGTTTGTGCAGCACTCATCAACAATGTGGTTAGTGACATTGTTAAGAGTTTTAATGTGCAGCCGGTTAATATTTATTGCGGTAGAGCAGCTATAAAGAGAGGATTTGCAGAGTTGTCTATCCCCTCCTTTATGAATCGTAAAAATTAAATAGATACCGCCACATGGCGGTGTCCTTAATGCAGCCGAAGCCGGTTCCAAGCCCGGAAGATGCAG
>CAZUDC010000174.1:0-1859 GCA_964619105.1 uncultured Ruminococcus sp. | reverse complement strand
CTGTGGCCCGGTCTGGCAACCCACAGTTCCGCCTCCTGGCGAGCCTGACTTTCGCTCATCCCCTGGGCCAAAAAGCTGTCGATTTTCTCATCCATCAGCCGTTGCTGTTCTGCGGTGTCCCGGTAAGAGGACCAGACCAAAGGATACAACCCGTCGGCCCGACAGGCATCAAACATGGCCTGGAGCTCTGGATAGATTCGACTGTCCACCTGCTGGTTATCCCGCAAATGTGTCACTTCAATGTCCCAATTCTGGGGCAGGGCATATTGGCTGTTCACCAGGCTAAGATTCCAGGGAAGCCCTTCATATACCTTATCCTTCCGGGAAATAAGCTCCCCAAACAGCCCCATCCCTACCCCGGCGATCCCTAGCATCACAGTCAGGGCCAGCACAAAGGGCCAAATTCTCAATCGCTTCCGTCTCATAACTTGCCTCCTGTTCGTTCAGAGGCAATTATACCACAGTTTCAAGGTCATGAGCCTCTCAGCCGAAACAATTTAAAAAATCTTAAGGTTTACACCGCTCCGGCCCTAATCTTTTCAAACAGCTCCCCCACATAGTTCTGCAGAATAAAATCGCCCCGGCCCATCATTTGTAGAATCTCCTCCTGGGAAGCATATTTGACATCACAGGTCTCTCCCTCCTGGAGCACCACGTCCTCCAGGGCCACATCCTGCCGGAAGAGCCACACATCACAGATGTAGTGGTCTCCCCACTGCTCCAGAACCAGCTTGCCCTGCTCGGGATCCAGCAGGATTCCTGTCTCTTCCCGTGTCTCCCGGAGAGCTGCTGTCAGGCTGTCCTCTCCCATTAGGGCTGAACCTCCGGTGCTTTCCCAGGTATTAGGAAAGCCCTTGTTGGGGCTTCGTTTTGTAATGAGAAACTCCCCCTGAGGATTCATGATCCAAATGTGCATACTAAGGTGGTAATCCCCCTCCTGGAAAGGATCTCCCCGACGGTGGATCCTGCCGGTCTTTTTCCGTTTTTCATCATAGATGTCCCATTTTTCTCCGGCTCCATTTTGCATGGTGAGCCACTTCTGTACCTCGAAAAACAGCCCCGGCTGAATCGCAGGATAGGTAAGCTCCCTGGGCAGCTTATCCATCAAGGCAATTTCCCCGATCTCTGAATCCTGGGGCAGAGGCCCCAGCTTTTTAATGTCCCCAAAGAACAGCATCCCAAAGTCAGAAAAGCTGTACCCTGCAACCTCCGTCAATTCCACCTCCAGAGCCCCGGTTTCTTCATAGAGCTCACGCTGGGCGGTTTCCGCAATGGCCTCTCCAGGCTCCCGGTGGCCTCCGGGGATCTCCCAGGTATCTCTGTCCCGGTGTCGGCACAGTACCCATTTCCCCTGATATCGCCCCAAAATGACCGCATACTTCAGTTTTTCCCGTTCCATCTGCTCAGGCAGATATATCTTTAGCTCTGACATTTCTTCTCCTTTACAGCACCATAAACAGGGTGCCTGCTGCAATAAGTACACAACCAATCAGACTTTTTACAGTAAAGTCCTCGTGCAGAAACACAAAGGCCAACACCAGGGTTATGACTGTGCTAAGCTTATCAATGGGCACCACCTTAGATGCCTGTCCGATCTGCAAAGCCCGGTAATAACACAACCAGGATGGCCCTGTGGCCAATCCCGATAGCACAAGAAAAACCCAGCTTCTTTTACCGATCTCCCCCAAACCACTCTGGGCATGGGTTAAAAACACCATTCCCCAGGCCATTACCACCACAATCATCGTCCGAATGGCTGTCGCTAAATTAGAGTTGACCCCATCAATGCCCACCTTGGCAAGAATGGATGTGAGTGCCGCAAATACAGCGGATAGAATCGCAAATACACACCACATGAT
>CAZUDC010000173.1:0-1868 GCA_964619105.1 uncultured Ruminococcus sp. | reverse complement strand
ATTTATAATAGTAAACGGTTGCTTTCATGGTGGCTCAAAAGTAAACCAAGACAATCTTAGCGAATTGTTTGAAGTTGAATTTCCTCCTTGCAGAGCTTCAAATGAAATAGGAGGATTTAATAATGGTGGTGAAGAATGGCAAGCTACAGGAACGCTGATATTCAGAACTATGCCATCAGAAGACTTTTATCTTTCGTTAGATAAAACACCTCGTAAAAATGGATATATATATATATAATCTTAGCACACCAGATGCAGATGTTTCAAATGCGGTAAAGGATATTTTGGGTAGCGAGGGTTATCTAAGACTTTCTATTCAAAAAGGAGATTCCATAGCTTCATATTATTATGGTAACTATTAAATTAGACGCTTATGAGAATTAAGAAATTCATACTCAACTTTCTATATTGGTCAGTTATTGCGATATTGATCATATTGAATATCATCTTTAGCGTGTTAATCAGTTGGTTCAATCCTACGTTTTGGTCAGACTTATACCATAGTATAATCAATTCCATATAAAATGAAAACATTTAAGACCATCCTATTAGCTATTCTGTTCCTGTTCTTCGCATCATGGTTTTACAAAATCGTGGTACTGATGTTGCTTGCCCATACATGGCGAAAAGAAATCAAGGCTAAAAAGGGATGGGGATATAAAGCGATAATGTGCGTTCTGCTCATAGCTATGTTCTGTGTGTTACCTCGTTACAGATACAATACTTCTGATAGGGTACAACTGATTTACCAAGACAAGAAAGGTAATCCCAAATATCCACCTCTCACACATTATTTAGTTAATGTGTTCTTGCCAGAAGAAGAAATCTGCAACTTTGGAATATGGGGAGCAAGGATAGTTCCTAAGATGATTCCATTAGCTAATTGGATTCTGGAGGAGTTTAATCATGACGATAAGAAAGGGAATATCAGCAACTTCTATCGTCCATTCGACCGTTTGAATTGGAACGGCTTATTTATGATGTCAGGTACTACTTCACAGGTCTTCAATATGGCAGGGATAGACAATACGCAATCCGTTTACTTGATAAAGCCTAAGAACTATGACGAGAACAAGGAATATCCTGTAGTGTTCTTCATGCACGGATTCTTGGGTAATTGGAAACTCTATACAGGTGTGTTGAAAGGTTTGGAAGATTGCATCGTGCTTTGTGTGGGTACACATACATGGTCTGGCATTTATACCAAACATGACATCAACGCATTGTTTACCAAACAGATTCCATTCTTGGAAAACTTGGGCTACAAGGTGGATAAGAATACCCTGCACATTATGGGCTTGTCAAATGGCGGTAGTGCTGTGAATGTGGCTTATAATGGCTTCTCCAAGAAGTTCAAGACAATCACATTCATATCCACAGGCATACACCAGACTTACCCCATATCAAGTAAGGTTCTTCTGATTGGTGGAGGTAAAGACCATTCTTCTGGCTCATTGCGTAGTGCTTATCGTACCTTAAAAAATAATGGTACAAAGACTGATTTATATTGGGATGATGAAGAAACGCATTTCATCTTGGTGAATCAAACGGATGAAATCATTAACTTTGTAAACAGGAATCTGAAATGACATGAAAAAGACATTTATGATATTAGGAATTATCTTACTGATACTTGCGTTACCTTTCAGCTCAATGGTAACAGAAACCATTATTGCCCAGACAGAGCCAATAAAGGAAGTAAGGGAGGGAGATGTGATTTTCCAGACTTCACAATCCCAACAATCTCCACTAATACAAATTGCTACTCGTTCCAAAATCAGCCATTGTGGAATTATCGTAATGAGAAACGGTAAACCTTACGTTCTTGAAACATTAAAGACATTGGTCGTTACTCCATTGGATAAGTT
>CAZUDC010000172.1:0-1887 GCA_964619105.1 uncultured Ruminococcus sp. | reverse complement strand
TATCCAAATGTACGAGCAACGAGGTAAGGACATCAACAAGGCAAGCGTGGAAACAGTTTATCGGCTTGCCAAGACTCTCGGCTGTAATGTAGAAGACCTCATAGAGAAATAACCGATGGCAATCGTATTTCTTCGCTCTATCGCAACATGATTTTATATTAAATAATTGCGGTAAAAAGGTGCAAATACGAATTTTTTCCGCGCAACGCGCTTGACAAATTCTTGTTTTTGTGTTACAATATACGTTGAAAAGGTGTAAATACGAATTTTTTCCGCAAAGGGGTTATGCTGTGATTGAAAGAAAACAATATTTAAATCAACTCATTTCAAAAAAAGAAAATGGTATGATCAAGGTTATTACCGGCATCAGAAGATGCGGTAAGTCCTATCTTCTTTTTGAAATTTATCATAAATACCTCAATTCGATCGGTGTTGATGACAGTCATATCATTGAGCTTGCGCTTGATGATGACGAGAATATCAAATATAGAAATCCGCTTGAACTTGGCGAGTATATCCGCAGTTTACTTGTTGACAAGGATAAAATGTATTATATCTTCCTTGATGAGATCCAAAAAGTCAAGATCGTGAAAAACCCGTATCTTGACGATGAAAACGAAACCGTCGGATTTGTTGATGTGTTGCTCGGTCTTATGAAGAAAAAGAATGCCGACGTATATGTCACCGGTTCAAACTCTAAAATGCTTTCGTCGGACATATTGACCGAGTTCCGCGGCAGAGGAGATGAAATTCGTGTGCATCCTCTTTCCTTTGCGGAATTCTACGGTGCATATACCGGCGATAAACGAGATGCGTGGCAAGAATATTATACCTACGGCGGTATGCCTTATCTTTCTACCCTTGGTGATCACAGAGCAAAAGCATCGTATTTGTCCGGTCTATTTGATAATATCTATCTTTCCGATATTCTTGAAAGACACAGCATCCGTGACAAAAGCATACTTGACGATATTTTGGATGTGGTGTCTTCCTCTGTTGGATCTCTGACCAATCCGGGGAAGATCGCTGACACGTTCGCAAGCACGAAACAGATAAAGATCAGTACCGAGTCGGTTTCCAGATACCTTGATTATTTCATTGATGCTTTTATGCTTTCGAAAGCACAGCGTTACGATATTAAAGGAAGAAAGTATATTGGCTCTCCTCAAAAATATTATTTTTCTGATATTGGTTTGCGCAATGCCCGTTTGAATTTCCGCCAAACCGAAGAAAATCACATTATGGAGAATATTATATACAACGAGCTTGTCATTCGAGGCTTTAACGTTGACGTAGGCGTTGTTGAATACAATTATAAGGATTCTGATGGCAAAAGCAAAAAGACCAATTTAGAAGTGGATTTCGTTATCACCGATGGAAGCCGCAAATATTATATTCAATCCGCACTCACGGTAGGTGAGGAGAAAAAGCGTCTTCAGGAGGTTCGTCCTTATGCAAGAATTCCCGATTCCTTCAAAAAACTTGTAGTTGTTAAAGACAATATCATTCCGTGGCATGACGAAAACGGTATCCTGTATGTTGGGATCGAGAAATTTCTCTTGGACGAAACCGCTATTGACATATAATATTTGTGAACAAAAAAGCTTTCAAAACGGCACAGATTTGATTGATAGGATTATTCTTTGATTACAGCGATGCAAATATTTCACCGTGAGAAAACTTGAAGTATTAGAGCTTATAGTAACTAATGGCAATAAATAATCCACCTCGGATATAACTTGAGGCTCTTTTGAGGTGGATCGATGATAATACGATTTAAGGTCTGACCACAGATTTGACCACTTACAGCTTCGGACTACGTGGAAGCAACGACTTACGGCGTACTAAAAAGCACGCATTTCGGACGAAAAAGCCCCCAAAATGCGT
>CAZUDC010000171.1:0-1924 GCA_964619105.1 uncultured Ruminococcus sp. | reverse complement strand
TTTCTTTTACTGCTGACGCAATACGGAGCTGTGATTCAATCTGATCCTTCTGCTCCTGCAAAGCCGTAACCTTATCAAACAACATCTGATTTCCGCCTGTATTCGCTATTGCGTTTACAACGTTTTCTGCCTGTTTAGTAACATCGGCAAGCTGTTTTTCAAGTGCTTCAGTAGAGGTTTCCGTTGCCGCTTCTTTAAGATATTTTTCATGAATAAGCTCCGCAAGCTGTTTTTTATCCAAACTATGAAAAAATCCCCAAGCTGCTCTGCATACCTCATCTTCAATACGTTCTTTATTTTCGTTATGCTTTTTACAGCCTGACTTCTTCTGTACACCATTGCAACGATAATAATAATGCTTGCTTCCCGATCCGCTTGTTCCTGACAATCCACTCATCGGCTCACCACAATATCCGCAAAAAAGCTTACCTGACAAATAATAATCAGCTTTTGCCGCATTCTTTGCGGCTCTTTTTCTGTTTTCCTGAAGCTTTTTTCTGACAGCTTCAAAAACATCATTTGGTATCATCTGCGGAACTCCTCCTTCTATTCGTATATCGTTATACTGATATATGCCGATATACTTTTCATTACTAAGCATATTATAAAAGCTGTTGACTGTAAATTTCTTTCCTTTTGCTGTTCTATATCCGTGTGAATTAAGATAATCTGCAATATCTGTAAGCCTCTCCCCTGCCGCATACATTTTGAATACAGTTTCGGGAATTATCCTTGTTTTTTCATCAATGACAAGCTTTTTATCAACAGACCTATAACCAAGCGGAATATGACCTGTGGATTGAGCCTTTAAAGCCGACTGCCGCATTCCTCGGATAGTTTTTTCCCGCAGATCCGCACTGTAATATTCGTTTATTGCTTCAATAATATGCGTCATCATCTGCCCTGACGCATCGTCACCGAAGCTTTCCATTACAGATAGTATCTTAACACCATTCTTTAGTAAAATCTGCCTGTTTACCGCACTGTCGATAGTATTTCGTGCGAAACGATCAAGCTTCCACACAAGCACATACTCCCATTCGTGCCGTGAGCTGTCAGTGAGCATTTGTTGAAATGAAGGGCGATCATCATTTTTGCCTGTCATAGCACGGTCTATGTATTCACGCACAATCGTTATTCCATGCTGTTTTGCGTAATTATAGCAGTCATAAAGCTGACCCTCGATGGACTGCTCCGTCTGTTTGTCTGAAGAATATCGAGCATAGATTACAGCGATTTTCAATTTTTTATCACTCCCTACTCTTTTTGCAGTTGACTGCAAAATATTATTATTCATAAACATCGTTTTCTTTTGTTTCAATCATATCAAACTGAATATTTGAAGTATTGATGTTAGAAACTACATTATCATACTCGTCAACATATTTCCAAATAAAACTGCACCTATTTCGATAATGCGGTTATAATCGGCGTGCAATCCTGTTGTTTCAACGTCAAAAGCAATATATCTGTTCGTTAAACTTTCAATTGTCATATCGTTAAAATAAAGTCCTAAAGTTGAAACAATTCCCCTTCTTTTTTTAACTGTTGGAGCAAAATTTCTTGCAGGCTGTTCAGCAACATCACTTTGTTTAACATCATTATATTTTGCGTTTATTTCAGCTTTTGTTAAAGGAGTGTAATTCAAAGCTTTTCCAGTTGAAGTCTTGTTTTTATTTGCATTATTATCTTGTTTATAAGATAAGTTACTACTTTCTCGATCATCAAATTGTTTTATAGACCAAACAGCAAATGCTATGATAGCTGCGATAATAATGATAATTAATAACCATGGTAAAGAATTAAAAATGCAACATAAAACAAAAAGAGAAATAATTAAAGATAGACTTTGCCCTTTTTTCTTCACATTATACACCTCTCTCAAAAGTTAAACTTAGTATATATTTCTTATATAATTTTACGG
>CAZUDC010000170.1:0-1937 GCA_964619105.1 uncultured Ruminococcus sp. | reverse complement strand
CCACCTTCAAAGTGACCTTTACCCCGGATAAGAGCTACGTCATCAGCGCATATGAAAAGCTGAGCGACTACTCTGCCAAGACCATCCAGAAGAAGGTCACCGTCCGCCACCTGGGGCAGGACGGCACCATCTATGTTTCCCCTAACGGCACGGCAGCTCATAACGGCAGCTCCGCAGCGGATGCCGTAGACCTGCAGACCGCTCTGCGCTACGCCACCGCCGGGCAGACCGTCCTGCTGGAAAGCGGCACCTACGCTCTGACCGGTGAGCTGAAGATCGAGCGTGGCCGCAACGGCACCGAGCAGCAGCCCATCACCGTGACCACCGCCGACGGCAAGTATGCAACGCTGGACTTTGGCGGCGTGGGCACCGGCTTTACCGCATGGGGCAACTGGTGGAACTTCAGCAAGCTGAACATCACCGGCACTGCCGATGGCTTCAAGGGTATGCAGCTTGCGGGCAGCCACTGTACACTGGAGCAGATGAACTTCTACAACAACGGCAACACCGGCTTGCAGGTATCCGGCGTGTCTACCGACACCATCGACCGCTGGCCCAGCTACAACACCATCAAGAACTGCACCTCGATGAACAACGCCGACCGTGCCATGGAGGACGCTGACGGCTTTGCCGCCAAGCTGACCACCGGTGTGGGCAACGTGTTCGATGGCTGTATCGCCGCTTACAACGCTGACGACGGCTGGGATCTGTTTGCCAAGGCAGCCACCGGTTCCATCGGCGCTGTGACCATCCAGAACTGCGTCACCTACAAAAACGGCTACCTCATGCTCCAGAAAGAGCCCGCCAAGAAAGAGGCGTTCCTCTTCCCCACCGTCACCTGTGACGACAACGGCAACCTGAACTTTGCAAACGTGGGCGTTGTGATCGAAGCAGGCAACGGCAACGGCTTTAAGATGGGCGGTACCAACCTCCCCGGCAACCACAAGCTCATCAACTCCATCTCTTACGAAAACGCTGCCAAGGGCATCGACTCCAACTCCTGCCCGGACATCAAGATCTATAACTCCACCTCTTACAACAACGAGGGCTATAACGTTGCTCTTTACACTAACAACAAGTCCACTGCCACCGATTACGCTGCGGACGGCGTGATCTCCTTCCGCAAGGGCACCGACGGCGGCGAGCAGCTCAAGCCGCAGGATCAGAGCAGCAGCGCCCTGTATGGTGAGACGAACTTCTACTGGGATCCCGACACCCAGACCAGTCACAACACTTCTTCCAACGCCCTTACCGTCAGCGAGAGCTGGTTCGAGAGCCTGGATACCTCTGTGGCACCTACCCGCAGCGCAGACGGCAGCATTGATATGCACGGTCTGCTGATGCTCAGCGCCGAAGGTCTTGCCGCCACCGACGCAGGTGCCCGTGGTGCAGCGTGGGGTCAGGCAGAGGCTGCCAAGGCAACCTTCTGGGTCGTGGGCGACTCCACCGTTTCCGCCTTCAGCGACAGCTACTACCTGCCCCGTGAGGGCTACGGCGAGGAGCTGGATTACTACTTCAACGCCAACGTCTACAACCTTGCCGTGTCCGGTGCATCCAGCAAGGACTTTACCGGCATGACCAGCTACAAGACCCTGCTCAACGGCTCCGACTCGGTGCCCGCACTGGGCGATGCCAAGGGCGACAAGTTCCTGCTGATCGGCTTTGGTCACAACGATGAAAAGACCGAGGACGCACGCTACACCGACCCCAACGGCGATTACCTGACCGAAGGCTCCTTTGCCAACAGCCTGTATGTCAACTACATCCAGCCTGCGCTGGAGCGTGGCGTGATCCCCGTGGTCTGCACCCCCATCGCACGCCTGACCACCGACAACACCCTGTCCAGCTACGACAGCGCTTCTGCCCACAAGACCACCGATACCGTGATCGATGGCCGTACCTTTGCAGGCGGCGACTACGCACAGGCCATCCGGGAT
>CAZUDC010000169.1:0-1939 GCA_964619105.1 uncultured Ruminococcus sp. | reverse complement strand
CGAATAATCAATCCTCCCTCAATCCCCAAGGCTCGTCCCACGACGAGCCTTTTTCATACAAAAAAACAGGAAAAGGATTTCCCTTTCCCTGTTTTTATCTCTCGATTTTAGTTGTTGATTACACTTCCATTATTCTTTTGCCTTATCCAACTTATACTTCTCTATCAATTCCACAGGGAATTTATTGCCATGCACTCTTGCAGTATCTAAAGCTTTTTGCAAAAAAACTTTCTTACCCACCTCTTCTTTGTCAGGTCCACACCCCTGTTCCTCTTGATCAAACACGACTATTTTTAGTTTTTCCCCACCAACGTTGCTACCATTAATTACGCAACCAACGTTGACATTCTTATTCCGCATGGGTTGTTTCGGCGGGCACTTAAACTCACTTTCATCCAATTTTCTCGCTGCCTTAATAACGGTTTCGGGTTCACCCGGAATAAAGCAGAAATCTTCACCTCTCAAGGCGAATTCCATTGCAACAATTTCGGGCATCTTAATTTCAAAAACCGCACCGTTTAGATCAAAGCCGCAAACATTATTATTTTTGTCAACCATGGTATCCGCCTTATTGTCATAATAATAGCACTCCTCGTTGAAAATGCCTTTGCTTGAGATGATTTTATATCCGTCTTTATATTTGTTTTTTTTGTCAATCTCTGTGTATCTTAGCGCATAATTCGTTGTGTATACGTCGCACTCATACCCCGCAGCCGCTCTTGAAATAAAGTTGCTATTGTTTATATAGTGCATAGGAGTATTTGCGACAATGTCGTTTAGGTAGAATATGTTGTTAGTGTTGCCTGCCACATCCCTTATAGCATTACTGACAAAAGGCAATACAGACGATCCGCCAATTAGTATAAATTGCACAGATTTCCTGTCTGTGCCTTTACAAAACATATTCAATAACTTGTTCAATTTATCTTTGAACTTCGTTATCGTTCTGCTTTCTTCCAACATATCGCATTTTTCTTCTATGTGCTTAACGATTTCATAATATTGTTTATTTCCCCATTTTATTTCGTCTCCCTGAGTGCCGTCTACGAGCCATTTTTTAGTGCTAATAAACACCTCCGGGTCTACATACTTATGCAGGATTCCCGCGCCACTCCAACAATTTGAGTTCGTTAATATATCATCAACACATTTCCCTCCAAATCTACAAGAGGTCTGCAACGTCTTTTTTTCGTCTGTTGCTATCACATAATTACGTCCATCCCATCTTAAGCAAGCAATATCCGTTGTGCCTGCCCCTACGTCTATCGCACAAATCTTACTATGTATTACAAAACTTTCGCCATTGTATGTCTTACATATATCTTTAAACAATCTTGCAGACAAATCGTATTCAGGAACCATTTTTATTATTTTTTTGTTGAGTTCAAATTTATCTGCTACCGCTTCGCAAACAGTTTTTTTGTAATTTTCGTTTTGTTTTTCTCCGGCATTGTCGGTTCTTTCAGAGTATGCTACGTTAATTTTCGCAATCTTAAACTTTTTGATTTTATCTTTGATTTTATCCGCCAAATATCCAATGAATTCAACAACTAGCTCTTTTACTTCTTTTTTAATACATTCATTTTTTTCATTTAGAAACTCTGCGTCGTCCGCCCCATCTCGCATAAGTGTTTTTATTGATTCTTTTGCGTCTAAAATATATACCGCACCGTTTATTCCATATCTTGCATTTATGCAGTCAACAGCGGCAGAACCCATTATCAACTCATTGCTGTTCTCATTCCCGTACAAACAGACAACAGTCGGGACCTCATAAACTTCGACTCCAAAATCGATTTGATGATATTCATTGTTCAGAACATAACCTGCACTACAAAATTGAGTGCCAATGTCGATGCCTAACGTAATTTCATTATTTTGCTCTTGTTTCATTCTTGTATTCTCCTTTCCGTTTTTACTTTTGCTTTGCGAACCACGA
>CAZUDC010000168.1:0-1960 GCA_964619105.1 uncultured Ruminococcus sp. | reverse complement strand
ATTAAATACGCATTTCGACAATTCTATTACAAGTATTGTGGTAGAATTAACGGTATAATTCTCAATTTATGCATTTTTGAAAGTGAGGTAAGTTCAAATTGACAAATTTCGACTTTGGTGGTAAAATACTTATCAAATCAAGTCAACTACCCACCACCTAAAAGGTAATGGGCTTGTAACTACCCAGTCGTAGTGACGGCTTATGCCTCCGACCTTTAACCCCGATAGGTATTGCTACCTAAAGTGGTGTTACATCGTAGGGTGGTTGACGACACCCTTTATAGCAGAGTGTACTCTGTTATAACTGTATTAGGTACTTAGACTATCAACAAGATAGTCGATTCCCATACTATACAGATTCATAGCTCCAATGCGGTCGTCGTTAGACTTATAACCACAACTCTTACAAGTAAACAAGTGTGTCTTCTTGTTGCGGTTGGACTTTTCAGTATGTCCGCAAACGGGACAACGTTGACTCGTATAACGAGGGTCCACCTTTATTACCGAAGACTGATTTTGTTTTGCCTTGTAAATTAGTTTTTGTTCGAGGTCATAAAAAGACCACGACACAGAAACATAGCGGTCTTTAGTTCTAACACGCTCGGTTGCTTTACGAACGCCTGTTAAATCTTCCAATACGAAGAGCGTGTGCTTCGGGTTGTTCTCAACGAGTGCCTTCGATATCTGATGGTTAACATCACGCATCCAACGGTTTTCTCGTTGACCGATAGCTTTAAGTCTTCGTCTTGAAGATGCAGTCTGACGTTTTTGAAGCCCTTTGCGGAGTTTGGAATAATTGGCTCGTTTTTGTTTAATGGCCTTGCCACTAACAAAACCCGTTTTGTTGCTGTCATAGGTTGTAACAACAAAGTTGATGCCTCTGTCGATACCTACAACATTACAGATATCAGAGAGGTTGCTCTCTTCGACATCACAAGTAACGGGTATGTGAAGGTAGTATTTACCGTGCTTACTCACAAGTTTAGCAGTGCCGAACTTATAGGTTTTGTCGTCAAAATATTTAGACATACCTTTAGCAAAGTACGGTAATTTGATACGACCGTCAATGGTAAGCACAGAAAACACATCTTTCTTTAAAGAGTAATCTTTATTCCAAACTAAGTCATACTGAGGTTTTTTGAAAGACGGGCGTATCCACTTTTTCTCAGTTTTAAGAATGCTTTTGTATCTTGCGATAACCGTTCTTAAAACAGATTGAGCCATTTGCGCCCTGAGTCCAAACTTTTCTCTCAGTGTGTAATACAAAACTGTATTAAGCGAAAACTGTTTTAAGTTGTGTGTTTGGAACACATAACCCGAAACGTAATTACAAGCATCACGATAAGCAGACATTGTTTTATCAAGTAAAACTTTGTCTGCATCTGATGTAATTATTTGGACTTTCGCCGTTAAAGTTAATTGTTCCATAAACACATTCCTTTCATTGAGTTTCGCTAATATTATTATACAACAATGTGTAGTGGCAGTCAAATTATTTGGAGGGGTTTATGGATAGTAGATATAATCACCATAATAGGCGAAAGTACCAATTAAAGGTGCATATAGTTCTTGTAACTAAATATCGCAAGCAGTTATTGCGGGGTTATGTGTCAAATAGCATTAAACAAAAGATTTTTAATATAGCAACTACTTGTGGATACGAAATAATTGCTATGGAAACAGATAAAGGCCACATACACTTCTTAATTAGCTACGATGCAACTGATAGAGTGTGTGACATTGTTAAAATAATAAAGCAAGAGACGACACATTATTTGTGGCAAAAGTACAAGCCACTTCTATCAAAGTGTTATCGGGGTAAAAAGGTGTTTTGGTCTGATGGTTATTTTGCTTGTAGTATTGGAGAAGTATCAACCACCACTATACAAAAATATATAGAAAACCAAGGATAGTGGTTGAAAATATGTAGGGTTCCTCCCACCACCTAAAGGAAGTGGGT
>CAZUDC010000167.1:762-1972 GCA_964619105.1 uncultured Ruminococcus sp. | reverse complement strand
GACTATAAGAAGTCTACAATAGTCACGAAAAACAAAAAGAAAATCTGTTTAGACAGGTTTTTATTTTACGATGAGAATATTCTTGATATTTTTTCGGATATAGAAAAGTTTTCACCGTTGTTTGATGAATACACGAAACGAAATTTCGTAACATCAAAAAGAAAATTCCAGTAAATGGTATGTGGAGGTTTTTGTATGAATAGTGCAGCAGAAGATTTCAAGTATATTGCATTTAAAATGTTTTCTGCGGGATACAAGGCAGCAAATGCCGGTGACAAAGATTTAGATACGGCATACAACGAGTATTTTGAGAAAACACTTAAAAGTATTGTTAATCAAGTGTGTAGAAATTAGAAAGGATTTGATTTCGTGGGAACAAATTTCTATTTAAGAACGCAAGACAAACAGTTCGGGAAGGATTTTCGAGAGCGCGGTTGTTGTTTTTCCGATGCCGTGCAATTGGTTGACGAACCTGACTTTGGCTACGAGATACATATAGCTAAAACAAGTCACGGGTGGTTGCCATTGTTCCAATCAAGTCCTGTTGTGTCGAGCGTTAAAGACATCAAAACACTGTACGACAAATACAGTTGCAAGATTTTTGACGAATACAACCAAGAATACACTTGGGAAGAGTTCAAAAAAAGAGTTTTAGAACACAATGGTGGTGTTGCCGGTGTACAAAAAACTCGAAAAGAAACTTTTAGAAACGGTGAAACTGAAAAGATACCTATATCGCACTTTGAATATCAAGAGGGAAGATTTGCTACCCGCTATTTCAAAGATAGCGAAGGTTACGAGTTTTCAATAGACTGTTTCTTTTAAAAGATACTAATTAAAGAAAGGATTTTTTATATGTGTAAATTTGTGGTTCTTGAAGGACTTGATGGTTGTGGGAAAACTACCCAGCTTGAAAAACTTTGCGAAAGATTAACAGAAGACGGGCGTGAGTTCAAGCGAATTAAGCTCCCCGATTACAGTGGAGCTTCTTCCGGTGTGATTAAACAGTATTTGGCGGGAGCGTTTCCGGAAATAACACCGTACGCATCTTCTTTGCTCTATACTGTTGATAGAATTACATCTTTTGAAAATGGCTGGAAAAAAGACTACGAAAACGGGACTTTGATTGTCGCGGATAGATATACTTCCTCGAACATTATTTTTCAAATGACAAAGCTTCCGAGAGACGAGTGGTCGTACTACATTGACT
>CAZUDC010000167.1:0-752 GCA_964619105.1 uncultured Ruminococcus sp. | reverse complement strand
ACCCGACAAGGTGATTTTTCTTGATATGCCGGTTGAGGTTTCTCAAAAACTAATGTCGAAAAGATACAATGGAGACGAAAGCAAGAAAGATATCCACGAATCCAATATCGAGTATCTCGAACAATGTCGTGAGGCCGCACTGTATGCTGCTAACAGATTGGGTTGGACGGTGATTTCTTGTGCAGAAAACAGAGAGCCGTTGTCGATAGACATAATCAACGACAAAATCTACGACGCGGTGACCTCTATGTGAGAATAGGTAGTCAAATTTAAAGTATTTTTTTGAAACCTCGCTATTTGGCGGGGTTTTCATTTTTTTTTAACTTTTCTGCCATTATTAAGATGGTTAAATTTTTAAAGAGTGGTGATTTTTACGAAACAAAGAATTTTAAAAAACGAAAAAGGTGAGGTATATGCTTCCACTGCTGTTAAAATTATTATTTCGGCAGTGTTGGGTTCACTCTTACTTGTGGGACTAACAACAATTACACAAAATACATATCTTCCTAAAATACAGTTCGAGGTAGATAGCGGATTAAATCGAACACATATGGTTAATTTAGACGAAGCAGAAAAAACTTACGCAAGCTGGAGAACAAGGCTTAACGATAAGTTTCAAAAAGAAATAACTTCAAGAGATGATGGATACGAAGCTATGGCGGGTGCATTAAAACGATATGCATACAAATATGACCCCAATCCGACAAACACGGGTTGTAATATAGATAACTATATCTATTGCACCTACAATA
>CAZUDC010000166.1:0-1997 GCA_964619105.1 uncultured Ruminococcus sp. | reverse complement strand
GCGGTGGCGGAAATGATAGCAAAGTAGAGCGCGCATCCGTTAAAACAATGGATATCCTCGCGGATATCCGAAACGACATTATAGACGCCAAAAAAATGCGAGACCATATAATAGACACCATCAACCGGAAAAGCCGCAAAATGCGCCACAGAGAGCTTCTAATGATGCACTTTATTAATGGTATGAGTGTCCCAAAAATCGCAAAAACCTTAAACAAAGAAAATAAATCAGTAGCCAATGCGATAGCCGTTGCAATTAGAGACCTGAACATATAACAAAAGCGCATAGGGCAAGTATAACACCTGCTCTATGCGTATTTTTTTGTGTCAAATTCCTCTAAAGATTAGATATACAAATCTGCGGTATTGCCGGTTATAATGCAATCAGCGCATTCCGTATCAAGATTCCCGTCTGTCATAGGCAATTCCATGTTGCTTGCCTCAGCATATAATTTGATTTCGGTGATTCCGTTGGTTTTCAGTTCCTCGATTCTTTCTCTTACTGTCATGTTCTTTTTCTCCTTTTCTATTTTTTCTGTCCTCTGCCTTTACACGGAGTTGGAACCGCCCACGCTGGCATTACAGAAGCCCCGAAGGGCTTGAACTGTTTTTTCTTGGGGGGCTATGCAGCTATAACAACTCCGTTTGACATTTCTGTTATCTCAAAATCACAATCACGGTGATATGCTTCAAAATCAAAATACATTTTTAAAATCTCATTACATCCGCTAAAGTCTAGTAATTCATCCATGCAATCATGATAACTGTCAATATTGCTGTAAAAGTTGTAGTTGTCTTTCTTCTCGATTGCTTCGGTTGCGCTTTCGGTGTTTAAATATTCCATGAGTGCCACAACTTCATCTTGTTCCCATTCGTCCATGTTTTCCAGTGTTTCGATTGTGCCGATAACTTCCATGACGTCGCAATAGTCACAATTAGGAATTTCTATACAAAGATAATTGTCAATGTCAGCAATGAACCATTCGCCGCCGTCCCTCTCGGGATTTTTTTCTATAAACTCTCTGGCCTCTGTTGCTGTCATCCATCCATAGCCGATTGAACCGTTGTTGTATGCACTCCATGTGTTTAAATAAATTCTTGTTGTTTCTCTCATTTGCTTTTACCTTTGCTCCTGTGTTATAATGGAGCTACCTTTCTTTGATTGGTGCCGTCGGCGGATCTTGCAGGATGTCCGGCGGCTTTTTGTTTGCTTTGTTGTGCCTTTATCATAACGCATACTGGTAGCACCATGCAAGATGGAATACTGCACAAAGATTTAGACCGAAAATTGTGCATTGTGCATAGTGCTAGCATGATTCTGCTGTGGTATGATATTATGTAAGTATATGTTACCAGTATGCAAGGAGGACAAAAATGAGAAATACAAAAGGCGGTAAAACATCTACAACAGTAAAGGACAGATATAACAAAAAAACATATAATCAAGTTAATTTCCGGGTAAAGGTCAACGAGTACCCAACCAAGGAAGATATAGAAAGAGCTGCGCAGGAAGACAATACTAGCCTTAACGCTTGGCTCGTTGATGCAGTGCTTGCCAAGTTATCCGGCAATACAATAGTGGATGGTCCGGAGCTGTCAGCTTACGCACGGAGCGCAGGAATGACGGAAGAGGAATATATCAGATCCGCAGTATTGGAAAAGATGCAACGACAGGATGAAGCATTCAAGGAAGAAATAACAAGAGAGAGTATAACGGAATAGAAATCAAAAAACATGAAAAAATCTTGAAAACCTATAGAAAACTATCGTTTTTTGGGTTGAAGTGGGAATAAGATCTGTGGTATATGTTATAATAGCAAAGCAAATAAACAAGGAGCCATTATCCGGTATATTATTGGGTAGTGGCTTTTATATTACCCAAAAAAAGAAAGGATGGTGAAAATATTATGGGTAGACCAAGAAAAATTGAAAGCCCTGAACAAATGGAAGAATTATGGGAAGAATATAAAGTATACTGTGATAACAGGGATGTAAGAG
>CAZUDC010000165.1:0-2043 GCA_964619105.1 uncultured Ruminococcus sp. | reverse complement strand
GAAAACTGTCCCACCAAGGGCACCGTCAAGGCCAATCTGCTGGCCTACACCCAGCGGAGCCGGGATGTGGATGACCTGTTTCAAATTCCCCTGACTGTCACCCTGAAGAGCAGCACCCCCAAGATTACGGTGATTCAAGAAGTGGGAATGGAGCTGGATTTATCACTTAAAACTGGTGCCAGCTGGATGTGGTTCGGTGCTGAGAATGCGGTGATAACGGATGTGGAGCAGGTCACCGATGCACCTTACAGCAACGAAATTCTGCTGGATTATGTTCCCTCCGAAACCGTCGATGGCGAACCTGTGAAAGAATACTATCTGCATGCAATAGACGGCTGCGGTTCTAAGGTCAACACCAAACTTTGCTTCAATATCTATCTGGAAGGCTATACCCGGCCTGTACGGGTGACCCACACCGCAAAGACAATTTGCTCCACCTACCGCTACACCACCACGCCCACCGCTGGTATCATCAACGCCAAGCTCAACGGGGACAAGGATACCTACGACATTTCCTTCCGTATTTTCCAGGATTCTCATCCAGTTTATCTGGTAGATACCGGTTCAGACGTGGATTATGGTAGCTGGTCTACCGTGGCCGACATCTCTGCCAGAAATACTCCGCTGGATTGCTGGTATGTATCCGATGATACAGTCTATGTCTCCTTCCCCAAAGAAGCCTACCCCAACGGTTTCTCCGGAACGCTGAGCTTGACCTTGAATGTGCCCTATCTGATGCATCCCCAGACGGTCACCCACAAAGTCACCACCTCCACTGCAGCCCCTACTGTCGTCCTGGAGGACACCACGCTGACGTTGCGTCGGGATTTCCCAGATATCTCCACCTCCACCTCCGTCATGCTAAACCAGGGCAATGTAGAACTGCTGGAGATTACCAACTTCACCTGTACTTCTGCCCAGGGAAAGAAGCTGACACTGTCTGGAAACAGCGAACGCATCTATGCACACTTCTCCGACGAGACAGATCTGCCCAAAGCCGGTACCTATGCCTTCACCGCAGATGCTTACTATGCGGATCCGTTATCCGGAGAACCTGTGAAATTGGCCAAGAAGGTGTCCTTCAAGGTAAAAGTTCTCTCTGGCACGCCCACTATTAAGCTCTCCGGTTCCACCATCAAGCTTAACACGCAGCTTGCCGGGGAAGAGATTGGACACGTGTATACGCTGAGGCCCTCCCATGGCATGTCCTTCGACTTTACCAGCCTGGTTCAGCTGGGATATCGGATTGACGGGAACAGCTATTATTTTCCCGAATATGACTACGAAACCGGCGGTTATCTGACCAGCGAAGAAAACACCTATACCGACGATGCCAACGGCATCCGGCTGACCTTGGGACCGTTCTTCTATAGTGCCGAGTCCTATGATTACCACTCCATCATGGCAGAACTGACCCGGGCGGACGCCGTCAAGACCAGCTACACTGTTTATCCCATCGTGAAGGACATGAATGACCGCACTTCCAGAGAATATGTGATAGATACCCCGCTAACCTTCACTGTCCAGCCCTACAGCGGTACCGTCAGTCTTTCCCAGAAATCCTCCGGTTCTCTGGATGTTCTGGTTCCCGATAGTGCAATCACCTACACCATCACCAATGTAAAAAATGCCATTGCAGAGGGTGTAAAGGTAACCTTGCTGAAGGCTAACGGCGAATCCTACACAGAGGGAGAAGAGCCTATGTTCCTGCTGGAACAGGAGTACACCCGGAAAAACCAGACCTTCACCCTGCGTCTCAACCCCAATGTAAGCTATACCGCTGGCACGACGGAGAAATTCATGCTGGAATATCAAGTATGCGGCTATACTTTCCGTTCCAAGGTTCTCAGTGCGAAGATTGGTCGGTCTACCCCCAAGGTTTCCGCCCCCGCTGTCACCTACTTCCAGGCCCAGGCTACCCCGCTTAAGGTAAACACAAGCCTGACCAGCCCTGTGGGTGCCAAGCTGCAAGCTGTGACCATCAACGAAAGCAAGACCTCCAAGGAGCTGCTCAGCGCTCTGGGCGAACTGGACTACGAGACC
>CAZUDC010000164.1:0-2083 GCA_964619105.1 uncultured Ruminococcus sp. | reverse complement strand
AGCCCCGTTTATTGGGTCGGCTGGATGCTTACCCATTACCAATGGTACTCCGGTCGCTCCTTCAAAAGCATTTTGGATACCGTTCCCTACGAAGAACTTTTGGGACTTTACGGAACACTCCATGAAGCAGACATTCAAAAGAGCTACGATATTCTGGATGCTCACTTTGCAGGAAGTGAGAGCCGTCTGAAACTTCTGCGAAAGCAATGTGGGCTGACCCAGGAAGCACTTGCAAATGAATCCGGTGTGTCTCTGAATACCATTCGTGCTTATGAGAGAAAAAGCAAGGATTTGAACAAAGCACAATTTGACATCGTAATTCGTCTTGCAAAAGCTCTGAAATGTGAAGTCACCGATCTCCTTGAATAACACAGAAAATGACCTGTCCTTTTTTGAGGGCAGGTTTTTGCTGGGTAACCTCGTTATCTGAAAAAAGGAAGCCGACCTATGGGGTGTTCACGCCCATAGGTCGGCAGAGGGTTATTTGCCAAAATCGAATCTGTAAAGGGTCTAGACTCCGTCATCAGTCATCACGAGGTCGCACCGTAGGACTTGCCTGTTTTCTCGGAGCAGATACCCTTGATTGGGATACGCCCGTTTTTCAGCAAGGTTGCCGCCATTTTCTTTGTCATAGCGATTTTCTTCCCGGTGAGGAGCTTGTTGTCTTTCCACAGACCGAAACGGAGGTAGGGATAATGGCATGGTGACTAGTGACTTTCTTGCTGCCGCAGACCTGTTTGCTCTGTGCCACAGAGGGAGCAGTCAGATCACAGATAGCAGCCGACGCGCTGACGGTTGATTTCTAGCTGAACGGGGATTGTCGGCACACGCCCAACATTCAAAGTGCGGTGATACAGCACGAAGAGCAGTCGTATTGCATTGATACCCACAAGCCAGTCTGTCAATATAACTGTCAAAGAATCGCATTAGCTGTTGTCCTTGGTTTTGGGCTTTTCTTGTATTTTATTATTATTCAGTATCAAACTGACTTTCATGCCGCTTGAAGAAGTCGGTTCTTGGTTCGAGGAACTTAAGCTTATGTTCTGTTTCATTCGGGAGAAGCTTTTCAAATGTATTAAAAATACTGTTCCAATCCCATACGTTTTCATCAATCTGCAAATAATCACGCACACCTTCCGTTCCGCTCGGAGCGATAGGGTGGAGGAGTATCATAGCAGTTTTTATCATATGGAAAACATCAATAAGCCACTGTCTGCGTTTTTCGGGATCATCGTTCTTGTCGGTTTCGTTCTTATTTCTTGCCATATATTTACTTGCTTTTCTGATGTAAGAATCAAGGACATACGTTACCTGATGGAACTCAAATTTATACATAAAGCGTTCATATTCAAGTATTGCCTTTTCACTATCGGCGAGGATCTCTTCTGAAACGCTTCCGATCGGCATATTTCCGTCAAGATATTTCTGAACCTCATAGAAGCAGGTTCTGATTATTCTGTTGAATACATTTGAAAGCAGGAAGCCTTCCTTTGTTACAGGATCGCTGTCCTCAGGCTTTGCGGCAGGATTAAGCGGCTTGGGCTGGAAGCTTACCGATCTCATGCCAAGTCCAAGCGAAAGGAAGTGCATACGGAGCTGCTCGGCTGTGTAATAATTAAGAAGCTCCTTTGCCATAGGCGGTTTTACAGAGCCGCTGCTGGAAGCTTTTTTATCGAGGAAAAGTATATGATGATTTGCGACAAGTGTTGAATTCTGAAGCTGACCATCGGGAATATCGGCTGTAATTTCGCCGTCCTGCAATGCGCAGAAAAGAGCAGTCTGAGCAACGCCATAGAAATAGATATTATCCTGTCCGATAAACTGGTAAACCTCTGCGTCCTTGCTGCACCAGTAGTCACGCCATTCGGACATATCTCTGCCGACTGATTCAAGGTAAGTGGCTGTGAACGAGATAGGTGCCCAGAGTGATTCAGGCCAAACCCAGATAGTAAGCGGTTCTTCACCCTCAAGCACGGGAGCGGGAACGCCCCATTCGATATTGCCCGTAAGTCTGAACGGAACGAGGGTCTTGCCTGTTCTGAAACGAACTCCCTTTTCTGTGAGCAGCTCGCAAGCCTTATCA
>CAZUDC010000163.1:0-2095 GCA_964619105.1 uncultured Ruminococcus sp. | reverse complement strand
ATCAAGAATTGAACAAGTCCCCCTTACAGGTAGAGATAGAAGCCCGTGCCGAAGCGGCCTACCAGCCATCCAAGACAGAAAAGGCTGTCGCATGGGGACTGGGAACCGGAGCGGCCTTCCTAGCCTCAGGAGGAATTGGCGGTGGGTGGAAAGCCGCCGGAATATTCTTCGGTTCAGACTTGGTATGGAATACCTTGACAAAAGATGAGGGGACAGCTCTAAACGAAATTCCAACAGAAGTCGAACCACAGGCTAACGAAACCGACCCGATACCGTTGGTTATCGCTCCGGAATATCGTGAGGAATATCTGAAGGAACAGGAACAAAAGGAAAGGAATGATGAAGCAGTACCTGACGGCCGTTTGCCGACAAGCAGTGAGGAAACTATTGCCGAACTGACGGAAGAACGACACCGACAGCAGCCTGGACAGACCAATGCCAACGGATGGAACGGTATGATGCAGAGCTTCGGACTTGACGGTTTTGCTGATATAGGCAGGAACATGGGCTATGTATTGGCCATGCTCCCGGATGTCGTGGTCGGGCTGTTTACAGGCAAGACCCGCTCCTTGAACATGGACAACAGTCTGTTGCCCCTGGCTTCCATTATGGCCGGTATGTTCGTCAGGAATCCCATACTGAAAATGCTGCTGATAGGCATAGGTGGAGCCAACCTCATCAACAAGGCCGGACATGGGGTGCTGGAACGGACACAGAATGAAAGTGCCGCCCCTTCCCGGATTCCATACAAATCCTACGATGACGAGCCTCTCAACTCCCGTATCAGCAATCCGATATTGCAGGGTCATTGCCTGATAGCCCATATTGATAATGTGCCCTGCACCATCCAGCTACCCGACAAGGTAGTGGATGCCTATCAAGCCGGAGCCTTGCCAATCAACACATTGGCAAACGCGATATTGGCGAAGAGCGACCGGATGCGTCAGATGGCATCCCAACGGTACGAGGAGGACAGTCAGGAGACAATCACGAGAAACAGAGGAATCCAATAAATAAGGCAAGAAGATTATGAAGGAAAAAACAACTTTTGAAAAGGCCGCTTCTGACAAGCAGGTGGAACTGTTGGCTACCGCCCTCGGAGCGGCTGCAGAGGGGAACCGTTACTGGTTGAATGCCGCTGGGAAGCATTATCCCCAATTCTATCCGAAGGGCGTGGCGGTCAGTCCGTTCAATGCAGTGATGATGGCTCTCCATAGCGACAAGAATGGTGCGAAAACGAATCTGTACACCACGTTTGCAGAGGCCAAGTCACAGAACCATGCCGTGAGGGAACATGAGAAGGGTGTACCGTTCCTGTTCTACAACTGGGACAAGTATGTAAACCGCAACAATCCGCAGGACACCATTTCCCGGAGCGACTATCAGGAATTGGATGATGAAGACAAATCCCAATACAAGGGAATCAAGTCCCGTGAGGTTAGGACACTCTTCAATCTTGACCAGACCCTCCTTCCGATGACCGACAAGGAAGCCTACGACAAATTGTTGGACCGGCATGGCGGTGAACAATTCCGTGCGCAAAGCGGACAACAGGAGAAGAATCTACACATCCGTGTCAATGACTTCATGCTGAAGATGCGTGACAATCTCGTGGCCATTCAACGGGACGGTACCGGAATCGCCCATTATGACTCTACGAAGGACGCTATATATATGCCGCGTCAGAAGGACTTTGAACACTACAATGACTATGTACAGGAACTGATGCGTCAGGTGGTGACCGCCACCGGTCATCAGCAGCGGCTGGCAAGGGAAGGGATGGTCATGAAGAACGGTGTGGCTCCTTCCGAGGATGCGGTAAGGTATGAACGATTAGTGACAGAGACGGCTGCCGGTGTGAAGATGATGGAACTGGGACTGCCCGCCCGCCATTCGAAGGACAGCATGGGTATGGTGGACTACTGGCAACGGGAGCTGAAGGAGAATCCCTGTCTGATTGATGCCCTTGAAGCGGATGTCAACAATGCGCTGAAGGTCATACACCGGGCGGAACAGGGTGAAAAGGTGAAATACTCCACCCACCGCAATGAACGGGAGACCGCTGTAATGAAAGAAGAAATGCCCAAACATTACT
>CAZUDC010000162.1:0-2104 GCA_964619105.1 uncultured Ruminococcus sp. | reverse complement strand
CGAAAGTCCGAGATTTTGGTGATTTTCGACTGTTTTCGATACATAAAAAGTCCCTCGGCAGAACCGAGGGACTTGGCTTAATTATTCAACGATAATGTAAGCGATAGAGAACTCGATGTCCTTAGCATCGAACGGGTCAAATCTGAGAGCCGTTACGGTGTTAGCGAACTGAGCGTTGGAGGAAGTTGTGAATACAAATTCCTGGATACCGTCCTTCATATCGCCCTTGGTGGATCTGAGCATTCTTTCAGCCGACCATCCGCCTGTGGGAGTTGTGAAGAACATCTGAGGAGTTCCGGCCTGAGCGGTGAAATCCCACTTAGCACCAACGGTAATCTTTGTAACTTCCTTACCGTTGAGCTGACCGAGAACATTGGTGAGGTAAACAATCGGGTCGCCCGTCTTGCCCTTACCTGTTGCGAGTCCGTCCTTAATGGAGAATGTGTTTGCGTAGCAGTTGCCGAGAGAAGCAACTTCGAGGTCTTCTGCGTAGTAGTACTTCTTTCTTGATTCGATTTCAGCTTCCGTTACAACACGCTTTCTGTTTGCGGGGATAGCCATTCTGTTAACGATTGCCGCCATTTCCGCACGGGTAATATTGCTGTCCGGATAGAAGTTATAAGCTGCATCGCTACCGATAACAACACCTGCGTTGTAGAGGGCTCTTACAGCACCGTAAGCAGAATCCTTTGTGGTAACGTCCGGAATGGATGTGAACATATTGATTGCCTCAAGGTAATCTCTCGGGAGAGCCTTGTACATCATATTGGCAACGTCACGTCTTGCGGCAGGTGCGTTGTAATCTGCGAACTGGTTGAGCTTGATAATGCTTGCTCTTACAGCTGCGTTTACGTAGTTGGAGTACCATTCAGCACCCTCTGCCACTGCGGGAAGCTCCTTGCCGTTGTAAGCGTAGTTAAGTCTTACAGCGAGAGTGATAGCTTCAGCGATGGTAACCTGACCGTCGGGAGCGTAAGCTGTTTCGGAGATACCTGTAACGAAGCCGAGTCTGTAAGCCGAAAGAACTTCGGAGTAGAACCAGTCAGCTTCCTTAACGTCTGCGAACTTCATATCGCCCTTGTTAACTGTCGGGAATCTGTCGAGAGTACCTGCGATATCGGACATATCTGCGGGAACTTCGTTTGTGAAGAGAATCCAGTCGATTTCAGCTGTTTCGCCTGCCTTGGTTGCAAAGCTGAAGAAGAGCTGAGATACTGTACCCTTCCAATCAGCGGCATCACTCATATCGTAAACGAGCATTGAGTATTCAGTGCCAATCTTAGCGGTCTTTTTCTTAGCTTCCGAGAAGCTTACTCCGGGGCTTGTGAAGTACATCTGAACTGCGTTATCGGAAGAATATCTTGCCTTGATAACAACGTATCTGTGTGCATCAGCATCGAGAGCGAATGTAGCGGTAAAGAGCGAGGGAGCATCGTTGGAGCCGGAAGCGAGACCCTTATTTGTGTAAGTGATAACGCTGTCGGAAACTCCGCCGAGAGTCATCTGTCTTGTGGAAGCGAAGAATTCCTTTTCTGCTTCGTTGTCGAAGTTGAGGAGAATATCGCCTTCCGACGCCATAATAGACTTAATGTCAACAGCTTCTTCGCCGTCTTCATCGTCAGCCTTGGGAGTAATAGTACCGGGCTTTGTAACGTCGGTTACGGTTGTATCCCACTTCTTGGAAGAAGAACCGCTGTTGCCGTCCTTATCCTTACCGTTGATAAGAATATCGGAGCTTGTGTTTTCCTTTTCCTCTTCATCGGGAGTTGCTGTGATAGCGTCAGCCGTATCCTTGGATGTTGCGATAACGCCTGTTACGCCGTCGCCGACAACTTCGATACCGGTGATTTCGCCGTCAATACCCGAAAGGTCAACAACGAGGTTACCGTTATCATCTGTCTTGCCTGTGATTGTCTTGTCGCCGTCTTCCGTCTTAACGGTTACGGTTACGTCTGTGCCTGCGGGAGCGGAGATAACGAGTGCTTCTTCGTCCGTGCCTGCGAGAATGTATTTGCCGTCTTCGTCAGCGGTTGCGTTGGCCGCCCAAACAGCAAAGAGTTCAAGGTCTTCGCCGAGGTAAATCTTGGAAACGAGTTCAACGGAA
>CAZUDC010000161.1:0-2106 GCA_964619105.1 uncultured Ruminococcus sp. | reverse complement strand
CTCGGCGCGCTCCTTTTCCAGACGGGCACGCTCCGCCGCCTCCTTCGCGCGTTTCGCCTTCTCCTCCGGCGAGTTGTGCTTAACGAGAAGGCGTTCATACTGCTCCTTGGTGAACTGACTCACAAGGTTCGCGACAAGCCTGTCCTTCGCCTTCGTCATCAACGTTGCGTTGGGCAGTTTCGGATCTGCGACGCGCTCATCGGCGATACCGGGATATGGCAGGAATATCGGCAGCCATCCAAACCACGAGCGAGCCTCCACGGTGAAAGTCCCCGACTTCTCGCCAAGCGGAGTCACAACCGATACCTCGTACTTCATGGACGCCGACTCAAGGACTGGGATGACCCCCAGCGTGAGACCCCACAGCGTCAGAAGTTCATTTCTTTTCTCAAGGGTCTGCGAATCAGAGGCCAGCGAAGACTTCACGACGACAGGCATCGCCGCTGGAAGGTCGCCGACGGGAAGCGTCTCCACAACCGTGTAGTCGCAGACACCGCCCTTACACCTATCGACCGAGACATCGCTCGAATACATGCCGCTCCGGCAACCAACGAGCATCAGCACCCCCGCCACGACGGAGTGGCCCACACATCTTAAGCTCTTAGTGTTCATGACGCCATCTTGTCTCCATGTTCCCGTTTCACTGTTTGGCCACGCCCCCGTCAGTCGTCGAGGAAAGAACGAACCTTCTTGTTGCGCTTGGCGTCCGGATCGTCCGCCGTCAAGTCCTCCACGGACATCTTCGTCGGATCCTCGTCGATCTCGATCATCATGTCCTTAATCGTGCCAAGCGAAGCCCTAAGGCTGCCAACCTCGGCGAGGGACGCGTTCATCTTCACCTGTTCAGCCTGCTGGGAGAACTTCATCCGCAACGACATGACCTCTCGCTTCTTCGCCTTAAGGACACCCTTGCGGATCGCGACCTTCTTCGCGATGGACGCATTCTCCGCCTTCTCCTTCTTCGCGAGTTCCACGCGCTCCATCGCATCGGCAATCCGATCGTTGAACGTGTCCTCGTCAAGGTCGTAGCCGCCCACGGAAACTGGGAACTTCCCGTCCGCAGCCTTATATGCCGACTTCGCGTCGGCGAGGAACTTCGAGTATCGGGCCTCAAACGACTCCGCCTCATCGGCTCGGCGAATCGCCTGCTTCTCCATGCGAACGAGCGTGATGACCATAGACTCAATCGCCGCCCTAATCCTGTCGCAGTTACGGATCTGATCCTGCAGGAACAGAT
The DNA here is from genome assembly GCA_964619105.1 of uncultured Ruminococcus sp. Lineage (GTDB taxonomy): Bacteria > Bacillota > Clostridia > Oscillospirales > Ruminococcaceae > UMGS363. The sequence continues at coordinate 869 of CAZUDC010000161.1, read as the reverse complement.
AGGGGTTCTGTTGGATATTCTCGGATGTCCACGTCGAATCCTGACGAAGCACCTCGCGAATCTCGGCATCCCGCACAACGCTCGGCGTGGTGCGGACAATCAGCGTATCCGCCCCCACCTTAACGACTGCAACCGCAGCCAACGCCGTTAACATCAGTTTGTTCATCTGTCTTCTCCTTGCTCCCTTTACTGTATGTTTCATCGAAATCGTCAGCAACATCTCACAGACTTGTGCTTTGGACGTGATCTTTCAAAAAAACAAATATGCTCACGACAAAGCCGACCAGCAGCAGCGGCCCGGCAATGGGGGCAGATTCCCTGAACAACCACAGAATGTCCGCCCCATCAAACATCAAGGCGACGGCATGGGCACCCCCCAACACAAGCCAGCCCGCAAGCGAAACCTGCCCAAGAGCAATCGCCACGCGCGAGACAGAAAAACGCCCGCCCGCTGCCGAAAACAGATTTTCGTCCTGTTTCGACTTCTTGAGTTCCCGCTCCGTCGCAGATGACCAGAAAATACCGAACGCCGCATCTTCTCGCACATCATCGTCTGCGAAAACCCCGTCCTGTTTTTCAGACCGGAATCCGCTCAAGGCAGCCTCGCACCGCTCATACCAACCCTTCGATCCCTTCAGCATCATGATCCACAGGGCAGAGAACACCATGCCGAAGCCGCACATCCCCTCGGCCAGCAGATTGAACGGAATCCATCGCTGCAAGCAGCCGTGCTCGAACGCATTGAGAAGGAGCGCGCCGTAGCCGGCATACATGGCCACCATAAACGCACCCAGCATGGCCGAGCGCTGCCAAAGCGTCGAAAGTTCAAAGTCCCGGCACTTCCACGCTGTCTTGTAAATGTCGCGAGG
>CAZUDC010000160.1:0-2124 GCA_964619105.1 uncultured Ruminococcus sp. | reverse complement strand
AAATATTGACAACTACCCGTCTAATTATTATATAGTAAAAAATACCGACGGCGAAGAAGCCGCTTATAATGATTTTGTAGACTATTGTAACAGCGAATATAACAACATAGAAGACGGTGTCAACAATAACAAGGAAAGTTTGATTCTTAACGCATTGCAACCTAACTATATTTTAGTATCTGACAAATATAGCGGTCTTGGATATGCTTATAACAATGTTATAAGCGAAGAAGAATATAATTTTCTATTAAATTTTGAGAGTGGTCAAATAATAAAAATAACGGGAACAGGTAACGCAAAATATTATAGAATTACCAAGTTAACCATAGGCACTTCATTTAATTCGACTTTTACCGAGGGCGATACGGCTAACATTATAAATAATAGATTAAGTATCTATTTACGACATAACGGCTCAAAGGCGGTTTACTGCGCGAAAGGGATAAAGTCAACAGGTGTTGTTTTTGAAATTGAAGAAGTTGAAACCGTTGATACTAAGATAACTTTTCCGAGCGCGAAAAATAGATATAATAACAAAACTGCGCCTTTTGATTTATTTGTAATTCCATATTCCGATAATTTGGTAATAAAGGCAAACGATAAGGAAATAAAAGCAAATAAGCTTGCTTCAATGACTTTGGCTTCAAGTCTTGCCGTTAAGTTGGATAAACGTTTATATGATTTACAGCTTTTGCCGTATTGTCCTATTACGGGCTATGAAATGGAAACCCAAAACACTTTGAAATTAAACGACGCAACCGATAAAAGAATAACGTTTTTTTACGAAAACGAAGAAACGCCAGGGGCTGACGTTAATCCTGTAAGTTGTCTTATTTGGTCAACGTCTTCGAGCGGAACAAAGAACATAGTGTTAGAAGAGCCTATAACAATATCAAACAAAAAAATTAGCAATTCTTGCGATATGTATAGGCTTGTTTCACCGAACTATAACGGACAGTTTGAATTTTCCCCTGCAAAAAATGGGGGTGTGAAGTCAATAAACGTTGACTTCACCTACTTGCCGTATTCCTCATACATACATTTAAACCCTAACTTCGGCGAGTTATACGGTTCGGATTTCAACGACGCACGAGGGTTGATTTGTCAAGGCGATTTTTCTATTATGTATTTGTCTGACGCGTGGGTGTCGTTCCAACTCCAAAATAAGAACTATAACGCTATATTTGATAGAGGGATTCAAAATCTTGAAGTTAACCGAAAATATGAGCGGATAGAACAAAGGGCAAGCGTAGCAGGAAGCTCGTTTGTGGAAGGTTTAACAACGGCCATTAAGACAGGAAGCGTACTCGCAGGCGTTGTGGCAGGGGCAACTTCTACGGCGGTAGGCGCGGCTGACATTCACATATCTGAACAACTTTACAAGGAAAAAGTTTCATATTCAAAAGATTTGCAGTCGTTACAGCTTGGCAATATTAAAGCGTTGCCGAACTCTATCGCAAAGACGACTGCTTATACAGAAAATAATAAAATATTCCCTATATTAGAATATTACACATGTACTGAAATAGAAAAGCGCGCTTTCGCAGAGTTAATTCGTAATTATAGCATGAACGCAGGATTTATAGATATTCCTGAACATTTTTTGAATAATAAGTGGAGATATGAAGATATAGAATCAAAGGGATTTTTTTCCGCTGAAATTATACAAATTTACGGCGTTGAAGAAGACGACAACGTTGTATCAGAAATAGCAAAAGAATTACGCTTAGGGGTGTATTTGAAATGAGTTTACAAGGGACTTTTAATCAAGGTGTTTCGGCTATTGCAGGCGCGATACAACATAACAGGCAAATAAAAGCAATAGAGAGAAGCAAGGCGGAAGCCGCAAGCCGTCAAGAGGGACTCAATATTCGCTCGCAAAACTCATTGCAAGCAACTCAACTTCGCCACGATATAATTAAAATGCGCCACGACATGACAGTTTTGAAAATGGCGAACCAACGCGCAAAAATCGAAAAGGAACTTAAAGAGCAACAAAAAAAAGAATTTGTCGAACGCATGAAAGCAGGAAAGGCAAAAGCGGCGGCATTTCGCACGAGAATGAGAGCAGGAGAGTAAACCATGGCTAAATTAAACGGAGAAAAGGTAAATAATGCGCGATAT
>CAZUDC010000159.1:0-2210 GCA_964619105.1 uncultured Ruminococcus sp. | reverse complement strand
TCTTGCAGCCGTAGTTTTTCCGGTTCCGGGGACGTCCTCCATAAGCACATGGCCCTGTGCAAGCACAGCCATAAGCACTTTTTTTATAACATCATCTTTACCGATTATAACTTTTTTGATTTCGCTTTGAATTTTTTCTGTAAGTTCGTTCATTTTATGTCCTCCGCATCAATCGTAAAATACAAATGCACCGCTTTTTCCGTTTTCAAAATTTATAAGAGCCATAAATGCCATCATAGCCTGGTTTGTTGCAAGGCCATCGCCTTTTTCATCATCCATCATATGAGAAAAGCTTCCATTGCTCTTACGGAAATCAAAGAGTGCATCATAAACCGATGTTCCGTGTTTTATAAATCGCTCATCGGTTTTAGGGTCAACTCCGTTTGCACAAAGTGCAATTATAACCTGGCTTATACTTTCGGAGGTTTTTGTATTCATACCCGAGAATGTTCCGTCACCGTTTTGAACTTCCGAAAGGAATGTAATTCCTCTTTCCACAGCAGATTTTACATTTGCATCATCTGTATATGGTGCAAGAGAATGGAGTGCCATTGCGGTCATATCCACATCGGACACCTCTCCGAAACCGAATGAACCGTCATCGTGCTGCTCACTGAGCAGGGATTCGATAATGCTTTCCCTTGTATAGCGACTGCCTTCGGGAACTTCAAAATTATTGCAATCAAGTGCAAGAAGTGCATAGATATATCCATTTATTCCCTGATTTGCAAGATCCTCATTTATGTAATTATAAATTCCGTCTGCCACAAGGTTTATTTTTGTTCCGTCGGGATATGTTCCGAATGCGGTAGCATCGCCTCCGAGAGCTGCAACTACCATAATTGTTCTATGCCATTCTGTGGCTTTTGTTGTATCAAGTCCGCCATCGGCTGCATATTTTTCGGTAACTTTTTCCTCAAGCTCAGCAAGGTAACCGTCAAAATCGTCTTCAAGGCCAAATTCTTTAAAGAGAATTGCAGTCCAATCGCAGATTGAGGCTCCTGATGCAAAGCCCTTGTTTCCTGTAAGGAGATTTGCGTTTTCCTTTACTCCGAAAAGGTCCTTTTGTGCTAAAGCGGTATTTATGCCGACATCGAGAGTTGTTTTCTCCTCTCTTTTTCCTGAGCAGGAGCAGAGTATAAGCATAATTGCAAGGCATAGTGCCGCTATTTTATAAAATTGTTTTTTCATTCGATTTCTTCGCCCTCTTCTTCACCATATCCGCCATCACCTTCACCCGTTGCAGGAATAGGTTCTGTTTCGTGTTTATGGCAGATATCACATTTATATTCAATATATCCATCCTCGGTTTCGGTAGGCTCGACACGGTCAATTTCCGAATATTCATGGTCAAGTTCATAATAACCGCCATCGCTCCAAATTCCGCAGTAACCTGCAAGAGTTCCGTCGCCTATTCCCGAACCTCCTATATCCTTTCCGCCTGCAACGGTAAACCTGAGATACAGAGTATCTCCATCGGAAAGATTATATGCCGAAAGGCCTCTTCCGGGATAGAGAGTTCCGTTTATGGAATACATCCAACCGGAAACGGATGTGAAATCTCCTGCAAAAAGTCCGCCGGAAGGTGCTCCTGTAAGAGAAAGTCCGTCTCGGAGTACACATTCCCAAAGTTCCGGAGGAACCTCGGGGGTACCTGCATATCCGCTTATACCTTTAACATAAAAACCGTTTTCGGTGGTACCGCTGTAATGTACCGAAAGTCCCATATATCCTGCTGCATCCACAAGAGTTTTTGCGGCAGTATCGCCTTGAAGTATTTCGATTTCATATTCACCGATTATTCCAAGTCCTGCGGGAGTTGCATCTATTATTACGGTTGCAGTTCCTATTGATGAACCGTCACCGCCGCCGCTGAATTCTATTTCATAGCAGCGGTAAGAAGAATTTCCGTAATCATCCCATGCGGTGACTTCTACGGTTTGGTTTGGTGATTCACCGAAAACAAGATCGTATTCAAATCTTTTTGAACCGGTGGGATTATCTACAACTCTTCCGTTAAGCTCTACCCTTATATGGTTTGAATAAAGCGTTCCGCTTACGGAGGATTCTGCATATACGCAGAAGGTATAGTACTTATTCGAAAGCTTTGTTCCGTCATCATCAAGGCTTGTTTCGATATATACGCCCTCGCCCACATCGGGATTTGATGCATCCGCTTTTTCGGCCTGATAGGTTATTATATACTGAAC
>CAZUDC010000158.1:0-2240 GCA_964619105.1 uncultured Ruminococcus sp. | reverse complement strand
TTCCAACATGGATCAGAAGCTCCACTCCATTCTTGCCAGAGATGCCAACAGCGTGTGAGGTTTCTGCCAGTTGAGAGATCGCCCCATCAAACGGGGCATACACTTCGCCTTTGAGTGGCTCAATGGCACAGCCTTTGCCAAGCGCTTCGCTGGAAAAAACAGGATCGTCGATCTGCGTCAGCGGACGAACGGCTCCATCCATCGGAGAAGAAACCAAAACCCCATCAAAGCAATCCGCCTCAACCGTTGCGGACTTTTTAAAAAAGCGGGCAAGCATCGCTTGAAATGCTGCACGGACAGGGTGCTGGTGAACACTAGAACTGCCAACGGAAGGAACGCCATCAGCAGAAAGATGCGCTGCCTGACATACGGCATCGTATACAGCAGGAACATGGCTGCCGATCACCAGCATATACTGTCCACCGCTGCGGATGACCGTCGCAATGCCACTGGTGTGATTCAACACATTAGTTCGTGCTTTTTTCTCATCCTTCAGGCGAAAACGCAGCCGGGTCAGGCAGTGAGTCAACGATATGATATTATTAGCTCCGCCAACATTTTGGACGATAATGCGGGCAAGATCGTCATATTTGTTCACGAAAAATACTCCTTGAAAGTACAGTTGTGATTAAACAAGATGTTTTACAGCTCGTATGCCTTTTTCAGTGCATCATAGGCTGCATCTTCGTTTTCCGCACGGACAAGCAACGAGATATCCAAATCGCTCGTGGTCACAAGCAGCACCTCAATGCCTGCAATAGAAAGTGTGTTCAACGCACGGGCGGCAACACCGCAGCTCGTAACCATCTCTTCACCATACAGGTTCAGCTTGGAATAACCGACACTGATCAGGGGAGAGGCTTTTGCGTCCTTATCGAGATTTGCAGCAGAAATCGCTTTCATCACCAAGGGCAAGTCACTGCTGGCAGTGGTAAAGCTAAAATCAATGGTCGTGCCGTGCGGGGCACTCTGGCTGATCATATCCACCACAACGCCATTGTCTGCAAAGATCTGCAAGTAGCGAGCCAGACTGCCGCCCTTGAACTCTACATCCTGCACGCTGATCATCATAATACCGGTTTCGATGTTGATTTTAGATACTCCGTACATAAAAAGCTCCATTCTGCCCGGTTTGCGGGCGTAAAAGGTTTAAGCGGGCATCGCAGAATGCTCCAAAAAGTCGCTGCTTATATTCTCCTGCACGATTCCATACAAGCTCTCCAGCCCAAAGTTTTTGTAATTTGACCGGGCACCGTGTCTTTTTGCAAGTTCCTCGGTGTAATCCTTGAGAAAACAGGTTTTGATCTTGGTCTTTCCGCTTTCATAATGAGTGACGGTCGGGTGAAGCACAGGGGACAGCACCTCCCGGTGAACGGTACCGTCCGGGTCTGTCGTTTTTTGCAAAGAAAGCGTCAAAATAGCACCTGTGAGCTGGTCAGGGCTGTTCTGCGTGCTGATGATATTGCCCAGCGAATATGCCACAAAGGTCTGTCTGCCGTCACTGGCAGAGAGCCACTGAGCATCCTGCAAAACGTGTGGATGTGTGCCAACGATCACGTCCGCACCCCAATCTGCCAGCTTTTGCGCAAGCGTGCGTTGGGACTCAAGGATCGTGTGGCTGTCCTCCACACCCCAGTGTACGCCCACGACCACAAAATCAGCGGCTTTGCGTGCAACACGCACCTGCCGCTCAATTACATCGGTCTGGCTGGTGTAGATCACATTCGCCGTCATAGCGTTACTTTGTGGGATGCCGTTCGTATGCTCTGTGTAAGAAAGATAGGCGATTTTAATGCCGTTTACAGTATGCATCGGGATACGATCATAGTCTCTTTCGCCTTTCCAAAGACCAGTTGTCACAACGTCCTGCGGCATACTGTCCCAGAAACGCAGGGTCGAGGCGATCCCGCTGGCACCCCGGTCGTATGTATGATTGTTGGAAAGGCTAAACACCCGGATACCTGCCCGGTATAACGCTCTGGCACAATCGCCCGGGGTCGTAAATGCCGGATAGGTGGAAGGGGACAGCTCATCGGAGCAAAGCGTTTCTTGATTGATCCAGTTAACATCCTGCTGTGCATAAAGCGGAACAAGTTCTTCATAGCAAGGGTCAAAATGATAGCTTTCCTCCCCGGAAGCCTGCTGCTGGGCTTGCTTGTAGATCGTGGAATGGATCAGATTGTCCCCTGTGGCAGAAAACTGAACCGTCTCCACCACAGGTTCTGGCTCGGGTTCCGGTC
>CAZUDC010000157.1:0-2247 GCA_964619105.1 uncultured Ruminococcus sp. | reverse complement strand
GCCCATCATATCGGGAGTTGCGATAACAACGTCGAATTCAAACCAGTTTTCTTTCGTGATCTTCTCAACGAAATCAGCACCGCCTACGTAATCCGCACCTGCCTCTTTAGCGGCAGCGTAGAGGTTTTCCTTACAGAAAACGAGCGTACGTACGGTCTTACCTGTACCGTTGGGGAGAACTACCGCGCCTCTAACCTGCTGGTCAGCGTGACGGGAGTCAACACCGAGACGGACGTGAAGCTCTATGGTTTCGTCGAATTTAGCCTTTGCGGTCTTGCAAACGAGGTCGATAGCCTCTGCGGAATCATACTGCTTACCCTTTTCGATAAGAGCTAAGCTTTCTTTATATTTCTTATTAGCCATTTCCGTTTACCTCCGTTCACTCTTCAACCGTAATACCCATAGAACGGGCAGTTCCGGCTACCATACTCATAGCAGCCTCGATAGACGCTGCATTAAGGTCGGGCATCTTGGTCTCCGCTATCTGGCGAACCTGATCCTTGGTGAGCTTTGCTACCTTGGTTTTGTTAGGAGCGGCGGAAGCGGTCTCTATTCCGGCAGCCTTCTTGATAAGCACAGGAGCCGGAGGAGTCTTGGTGATAAACGTAAAGGAGCGGTCGGCATAGACCGTGATAACGACAGGGATTATAAGACCGATCTGAGTCTTAGTTCTCTCGTTGAATTCCTTTGTAAAGTTGGGGATCGAAACACCGTGCTGTCCGAGCGCGGGACCGATCGGGGGTTGGGGTGTTGCTTTACCTGCCGGGATTTGAAGCTTTATATACCCGGTTATCTTCTTTGCCATTTTATTAATCCTCCTAAGGTGGTTATTTTTATTCGGGAGATCTTATCTCCCTCCCACTTACTCGCAGTTTTAAGTACTCTGCGAAACTTACTGCAGTGCTTTTTCTACCTGATTTGACTTAAGCTCAACAGGCGTAACTCTTCCAAACATGGAAGCGAGAACCGTAACGGTCTTTTTATCCTCGGATATCGACTGCACCGTACCCGAATAGCTTGCGAGCGGACCCTCGACGATTTTGACCTCGTCTCCGACAGCGTAATCAAGCGTAACCGTTTCTATTTCGATTCCCATTCTGGCGACCTCTGCGTCAGATATCGGAACAGGCTTGGAGCCGGGACCGACAAAGCCCGTCACTCCCGTTATGTTTCTCACAACGTGCCAATTTGCGTCGTTCATAAGCATCTTCACCATAACGTAGCTGGGAAGAAGCTTAACCTCGACCTCCTTATCCCCCTCCTTTACGATCTGTACGGGGATCTTGATGTCGACTATCTCGTCCTGAAGTCCTCGGTTTTCGATAATCTTCTCCAAGTTGTTTTTTACCTTGTTTTCGTATCCGGAGTAGGTATGGACAACATACCATTTAATCTCCTGAATAGCGTCGCTGAAATCACTCATTGCGGCTCTCCTTTAAATCAGATTGGCAATAGCTTCAAGTCCGACGGAAAGACCGACGTCAAGAAGACCTATTACAACCGCGGACACCGCCATACAAACAAGTACCAAAAGTGTGCTTGTAAATGTCTGCTTGCGGTTGATCCAAGTAACTCTCTTAAGCTCGCTCTTCATTGATTTCCAAAATCTTTTTAAGGAACGTCCGATTCGAATGAATATGCCGGGCTTTTTGGCTTTCGCCTCATCAGCCTTTTTAACCCTCGTCTCCTTGGGCTTATTCATCGCGGGCTTATTTTCCTCTGCGGGAACTAATGCGGTTTCGACCTCCTGCTCCGCGTCCGCCTCGTTCGTGACATCTTCCGCAGCGTCCACGTTCTCGGCTTCCTCGTTAAGCATTTCGTCAAGCTCCCTGTTTTCGTTTTCTGCCATTCAACACCCCTCCTTATTTGGTTTCTTTGTGGGGAGTGTGCTTACGGCAAAAAGGACAAAACTTATTCATTTCGAGTCTGTCCGGATCGTTTTTCTTGTTTTTGGTGGTATCGTAATTGCGCTGCTTGCATTCCGAGCAAGCTAATGTAACCTTAACTCTCACTTGGTTGCACCTCCTGAATTTTGATTTGAACTGCGTTTTTGCCATTCCTTTATCTCCCTCAGCGAAGAAAAATCAGCACACAAAAAAGCCTCTCCGCAGAGGTGATTTTATTATATCATATTTTTTTCTGATTGTCAAGACTTTTTTGAAAGTTTTTTTGAATTTTTATACAAACATTTATATATTACATAATTTTCCAGACAAAAGCCCCCGTTTCAAAGCAGACGGATACGTC
>CAZUDC010000156.1:0-2280 GCA_964619105.1 uncultured Ruminococcus sp. | reverse complement strand
GGTGCTCAGCCCACAGAGGTTGTTAAGAAGCTTTTCGACAAGAATGACATCAAGTAATTTTTGCCGTTGCTCTTATGCGTAAAATCTTTCCGGCTCGCAGGCAAAAAACTTGCCTGCGGAACGGTCAAAGAGATTTTTTCAGATGCGTTTGCTCCCGATTTTTTGATTGGAGTTTTATATATGAAGGATTTGCTTTATGCTATTGTAAGCGGACTTGTTGAGGATAAGGACGCTGTTCAGATCGATGTTGATGAGCCTGATGAGGAAGGCGTTATCGTTTATCACCTTCACGTTGCCCATGATGATATGGGCCGCGTTATCGGAAAGCAGGGCAGAATTGCCAAGGCTATAAGAACTGTTATGCGTGCAGGTGCAGGCAGACAGAATCAGAAGATAATGGTTGAGATCGACTGATATTGCACAACATAAGTATTGGCTGAAGGGATATTGTGTTCTGCTCCGTGTATCGGAACGGCACGGTATCCCTTTTTTGAGAGGTAATAAAATGAAACAGTTTCTTGAAATAGGGAAAATCGTTGCAGTGCAGGGACTTAAAGGCGAGGTCCGTGTTGAGGCATGGTGCGATTCCCGTGAGTTTCTCTGTGAATTTGATACGCTGTATTTTGATAATGGAAAAACAGTTGTAGAAATCGAAAGGTCACATCCCCATAAAAATATCGTCCTTATGAAGATAAAGGGTGTAGATACAGTTGAACAGGCACAGGAAATGCGTAATAAAATACTCTATATGGACAGAGATGACGTCGAGCTTGAAGAGGGCAGCTATTTTGTGCAGGATCTTATCGGGCTGGAGGTCTTTGACGCTGATGACGGCACTTGCTATGGTAAAATATGCGATGTCACCGAAACAGGTGCGAATGACGTTTACCATATAAAGGACGTTGAGGGCAGAATAAGGCTTATTCCTGCTATACCCGATGTTGTAATTGAAACGAATATTACAGAGGGTAAAATGCTTATCCATAAGCTGGAGGGACTTTTTGATGAGGATTGATGTTGCAACGCTTTTCCCCGATATGTGTGAGAGTGTGCTTTCCGAAAGTATTATAGGCAGAGCGAGAAAAGCGGGGAAAATTGAGGTATGCTGTCATCAGATCCGTGATTATACCCTTGATAAGCACCGCCGTGTTGACGATACTCCCTATGGCGGCGGAATGGGTATGGTTATGCAGGCGGATCCTATTTATCGGTGCTATAATGCCGTAGCTGAAATGACGGAGGATAAGCCCCACGTTATTTATATGTCACCGAAGGGAAGCGTTTTTACCCAACAGAAGGCTCTGGAGCTTGCGAAAATGCCAAGGCTTTTTGTGCTTTGCGGTCATTATGAGGGTGTGGATCAGCGCGTTCTTGATAAAATCGTTGATGAGGAAATATCTATCGGAGATTATGTCCTTACGGGCGGCGAGCTTCCTGCAATGGTTATGATCGACGCTGTTGCGAGAATGTGCGAGGGCGTGCTTTCCTCGGAGGAGTGCTTCACGGAGGAGAGCCATTTCGCAGGATTGCTTGAATATCCGCATTATACAAAGCCCGAAATATGGGAGGGCGAGGCTGTTCCGCCTGTACTGCTCACAGGTCATCATAAAAACATTGCGGAATTTAGGCGCAAAATGTCTGTCGAAATAACCAAACAAAGACGACCTGATATGTTTTTAAAGTATGAACAAAATGCAGATATGAACAAAAAAAGTTAAAATATCATATACTTTATTAAGAAGATTTTGACTATTTAACTATAAATTTCGGTGGAATTTTGTTGATAGATAATAAAATTAGTAATTATTAACAAAGTCATACCGCTGTAAAATAACCCAATTAACTAAAATAGCAGAATTTTTCTCTAAATCAAATATTTATGACAAATTGCCGTTGACTATTGCTGTTTTCAGGGTTATAATATATACAATAAAAAAGAGAAAAGGCGGTCAATTCGCCTAAGCATTTTAATTTGCTGAAAATTTAAAATGCTTAAAGAAATGAGTTAGGAGAGAGAATTATGTACGTTAAAGATGTAATTGTTCAGAATCAGGTTGGTCTTCACGCTCGTCCCGCAACATTCTTCATTCAGAAGGCAAATGAGTTCAAGTCCTCTATCTGGATCGAGAAGGAAGAGAGAAGAGTCAACGCTAAGTCACTTCTCGGTATTCTTTCCCTCGGTATCGTAGGCGGCACACAGATCCGAGTTATTGCTGACGGTGCTGACGAAGACGCTGCGGTTGTTGGTCTTGGTGAGCTCGTTGCGAGCGGTTTTGCTGA
>CAZUDC010000155.1:0-2284 GCA_964619105.1 uncultured Ruminococcus sp. | reverse complement strand
GGTGTGACCTCCTGATCCATCATAATTTCAACTACCTTGGAAATATTAATGCCGAAGGTGCTGTCCCCGACCTCGAATTCGAGAAGCTGAAGCTCGTTTGTACCGCTTTCAAGAAGAATATTTGTGTCCATAGAAAAACACTCCTTTTAGGTTGTTGTAACTATTATACAACACTTTTACGATAATTGCAATAGTTTTCTGCATTTTTGTATGAAAAAAATTATTTTTCTCCGTTTAATCGTTTGATCTGACGGATATCTTCACCAACAAGATATAGTGCGGAGAATTCTCCGAACAATCTTGAGATAATGCGTTCATTATATTTTTTTTGAAGCTCAGCGGCTGTTAGATTTGTGCTTATAATGGTTGGCAGACCGAGATTTATTCGACTGTTGATTATGTTATAAGTAACAGATTCATAGAATTGAGAGGAAAATTCCGCTCCAAGGTCGTCAAGCACCAGCAGGTCGGCGTTGATAAGCAGATTTTGAGTGTCCATATTTTCGTCCTCGGGTATTCTTCCGAAATGCTCACGCTCAATTATCGTCAGCAGATTAACGATTGAGCCATATGCGACATTGAAGCCTTTTCCGACAACTTCCTTTGCAATTGACAGCGAAAGATGCGTTTTGCCAACACCTGTTTTTCCATACATAAGCAGACTTGGACACTTTATAGAAAAGTTATCCGCATATTCACGGCAGAAATCATATATCCTGCTCATTTTTTCAAGGCAGTCGTTTCCGTCCCCGTCTTTTTTTCCTCTGTAGTATTTAAGCGAAAAATGATTAAAATCACAGTCGGGAAGATTTGCTTGATCATTAAGCCCGTCAATGCTGTATTTTTTCAGCAAATTAAGCAGGCAGCTGCATCTTCCGCTGCCAACGTAGCCCTTATCCTCACATTTTTCACAGTAAAACTTTGTTTTAAGATAATCGGCAGGGTATCCGTTTGCTGTGAGCAGCTCGGTTATAAGGCGTTGAGCCTGCAGATTTTGTTCCTTTATATCTTCAAGGCGTTTGGTTGTTTCAGCCTTTTGGGTCAATATCAGCTTTGAAATATCAACGATCGTATGTGCAAGCTGTGAATTTATCTCCCTTATTTCGGGAATTTTTTCTTCTATTTCCTTTGTTCTGCGGCTGTTTTCGTCCTGTGCTGCGAGCCGTCTGCTGCCGATCACGGCTTCAGCTTTTTCATAGGTATGTCTGTCATAGCTCATATTATCGATCTCCCTTCAGGCTTGGAATATTATTTTTTGCGTGTTCAAGAAGCTTATCAAGGTCGTATGAATGCGTATTATCCGCAGAGCTTTGTGTAGTCCGACGCATAGGCGCTGAGGCTGCACGCTTCTCTTCATATTTTTCAACTGCGGCAGGTGTTCGTATATTTTCGTTCAGCCAGTTTTCAATTATTTTATTCATATAAGGAAATGTGGCTTTTCCTGTTGCCTGGACAGTTCTGTCATATGCAAGTGCAATAAGCTCAATTGAAACTCCGTTGGACGACCATTCATTTACAAATTCAAGCTCCTTTGCCGTTAATGCACGATTAATCTCAAGACGTGTTTTTATTTTTCCTTCAAGCGAATAATTTTTCTGCATCTTTTTGATTTCTGCATCTGCAAGCTCATGAGTGTTGATTTCCTTTTCCGCCCAGTTCTGAACAATAGCTTGAATATAGTTGATACTCATTTTATTTATGGATTTGCAATATTCTATCAGCATGAGAATAATATCACAGCCCAGTGAGTAATATTCCACCCAATGTATAAGCGAACGCTGATCCGTATTTGTTAATGGTCTGCCGAGTATAGCTTCTGCGCCTGAAAAAAGAAAGGCGATTTCCTGCGAGTTAGTTACCTTTTCGGCGATTTCGGCAGGCGTGAGCATTTTAGTTGCCCTTTCAACAGCTCTTGCAGGGGAGAGTGATACTTTTACGGCAGGCTTAGGTTCATTTTCATTTTTGATCTCCGTCTGTTTTTGGGGCAGTGAAGCTGTTTGGCAAAGCACACCTACCTGTTCCCAGAAGGAGAGAGAATCCTCAACGTCCTCCGATGTCATATTTTTATCAAGCAATGACGCAATTTCAGCGGCATTTTCGGTAGAAGCTGTTTTAAATTTCATTATGTAGAGCAACATTTTGACATTTTTTCCGCTTGCAAGCTTTATGCTGTCAAGGGCGTTATCGGGAACAGCAAACGCTCCGTCGGAATTGCTCCAGTTTACTTTGTAGTTCATACAAAGTAAACTGGAGCAATTCCGACGGAGCGTTTGCTGTTCCCGAT
>CAZUDC010000154.1:0-2287 GCA_964619105.1 uncultured Ruminococcus sp. | reverse complement strand
GTTCCTGAAGATATCCGTAGATTTCTGCCGCCGCATTGCTCTCAGTTCCCATATCGCCACGCCAGAGGTTGACCGCCGTCTGAGACACATAAGATTCTTTTCCTTGCGTCAACGCCAAGTACGAATGCGCCACATTGTTTGCTACGTTTTGATCCTCGCTGATCACATAGGCAGCAAAATCCCACATTCCCAGCGCTGTACTCTGCTCCAATCTCTTCATCTGATTTTCGAGGACTTCAAGCGTGTGCTTGACCGTATAGTTCGTGAAGCTCTGGTGAATCCCCTCATTTTTTCCAACGGTCACACTCACGTTGGAGGATCGTGCAAAATTCGCTCCGAAATTGCCGCCTGCGTTGACCCCCTTATATACGCCCTGCGATTTTGTTGCCGAATTGGAAATCGCTCTTCCCAATGTGTTTGCAACTGCATGACCCACATTGTTTGCGATTGCCTTGCCCGCCGAGGATGCAATAGCCTGTCCGTAAGACTTTGCCGTTGACTGCGATGCCGACTGTGTAGCGGTTTGTGTCGCAGAAATTGCAGTGCTTTCTGACATCGTATCGCTTACAGAGCTGCCCGATGTATATGTATGATTTCCACTAATTACACCCACGGAACCGCCTATTCCGTTGCTCGATTCACTATTTGTTCCCTCCGTATGAGAAGTCCCTCTCGTCTGCGTGCTTCCCATACTTGTACCGCTGGACGTGCCTTGTGTGTCTGTCACCGAATTTCCAAACGAATCTGTAATGCTCTCATTTGTAGAATCGGTTTCCGTCACGCCAGTGGAATCTGTTTCAGACGTTCCTGTTGAATCCGTCGTACCGGTCGTTGTTGTATCAGAGGCATTCGATCCCGCCTGAACACCGGCGCTCACACCCGCATTGACCCCAAATGTCGCCATGGAATTGGTAGAATTCGACTTCGAATAGTTATAATCCGTCTGCCATCCCGCATAGGGAGCCAATCCAGAATAAAATTCTGCAAGATGAAGTTTTTTGCTTTCCACATCCAGCACCGGTGTTGCTAGCAGCACAAGGGTATACTCTTTGCACGGGTCATCCGGGATGATGCCGTCAAGGAGTTTTTCAATTGTCTGACTACCAAATTTCTCCGATTTTTCTCCCGGAACATTGGAAACACTTGCAATGGAATAGGGGCGAATATCTTTCATACAGGGAAGGATGCCTTTCCCTTTGCTCTGCATCCACTCTGCACCGGGAAAATTCCCCCGGATCGCTTCGAGCAGACGATTGCGGTAATTTTCAACATCAACATTGCTGCTTGCATTCCGAGTATTGGTCACTGCCAAATACACTTCGGTAATTTCCATTGTCCGATGAAAAACCAATGCAATGTTGCACTCTTCCCCGGAAAGCACCTCATAGACATTGACCAGCTTTTCAAGACTGTTTTCCTTTTTGTCTGTGACCCACCTTGTAATGTTAAAATAACGGATGTTATAGGCTGGGGCAAACGGCGCATCATATTCCGCAGTCCGTTTGACGGGAACATATAATTCCTGAATATGCTGCAGATACTCATTGTAGATTTCAATACTACTGGCCGCCAACAGTCTGCGTGTCAGTTCTTCGGCCGCCTCATCATCCACACTCGGAGCCTGCGAGAGATACTCGTCCCGTTGACGCTCAACTTCCTGAAGCTGTTCCGGGCTCAACGCCGACAGTTTCGCAACCGTATCTGCCGCCTTTCCTCCTGCCCGTCTCAGGATCGTTTTAATGCCCATCCATGACCCTCCTCAAAAGTGTCACTCTGTTGTTTTCCAGTACATCATCGCCATGAGTTGTTCCCTGTAGCCTTCCAGCTTTTCCTGACGAGCAATTAGTTCTTCGATTTTTTTCGTCATCGTCTGAATCTGTTTTGCCTGTCTGGAAAGCTCCGGGCTGTATTTAACAATATTGCTGCGGATCTCATCCAACAAGCTCTGTATCCACAGATGCCCACTCTCCCGATGGCTTTCCGCAATGCTATTGTACTGCTTCTGAACTTCTTCCTGAATTTCTCGGTTATACGTCTTGCAAAGTTTCCCAAGATTCAAATGATCATCCTGCCAAAGAACAAATCCACCGACTGCAAACTTCTTTGCGAATTCGTCCTGCTGGAAAACGGCCTCTGCACGGCTCACATCAAAGGTAATTTTCTGATAAGTAATAATGATATTTTTCAATTCTTGCTGGCGCTCATCCGTCAAAACTTCATTTGCACCTGAAACGATCTGCACCAGCATATTCCGAAGTTGTTCTGTACAATTCGACCAGTACTGCTG
>CAZUDC010000153.1:0-2316 GCA_964619105.1 uncultured Ruminococcus sp. | reverse complement strand
GCTCTGCGTGTTTGCGTGGGACACCTTTTTTCTGGATTGGGTGCTGTTTGCGAATATCAAGCGTGTTCGCCTTCCGGGAACGGAGCATATGGAAAAGGAATATCATCAAAAGTGGTTTCATGTGAAGGTATGCTTACCTGTAGCGCCTTTTGCGATTTTGGCAAGTCTTTTCAGCAGCGCCTTGATGCTTTGGATTTGGTGAGGAAAGACACATGAAAAGAAAAAAGGCAATTGTCCCAACCCTGTGGCTGCTTGGCACCGTTATTGCGGTATATAATGCCTGGAACTATTATCAAGATGGAAATACAGGGTTTTTCCATGTTCAAATACTGATTTCTGTTCTTTTCCTGATTCACGCAATCAGGGGCTATATAAAAATAAGGAAAGAGGTTCATAACAAATGAAAACATACACGATTGGAATTGCGATTGCAGGTGTGCTGCTCCTGCTGCTGGCACCGATGCTGGGAACCTATTTGGCTGACTTCTATCTGCGGCTGACAGATGGAATGGAAACAGCGACATTTCTGTGTATTTCGGAAGGGTGCATCCGTAGCATACAGGTACTCGGCGGTCTGATTGCGGCATACGGACTCTTTCTCCGAAAGAGCGAAGAGAAATAAACAGCGGAGTTTTTTAGATATTCAGGAGAATATGATATGAAATCCACTTCAAATTTGAGTACGGCTTTGATAATTGCGGCGGCGATTGTGCTTATCGGCAATATTTTGAATGAGGGATTAACCACCGTGGTAGCGGCGACTGCAGGCATTTGGGGAGGCACTCCCTCCAGTCCCAGTGTGCAAACTGTGTTTCTTTATTGCCTCAGCTTTGTTCTGTTTGCGTTGGGCGTGGGATTGGCAATTCTCAGTATTACGATTGAACGAAAGAAGGACAATTAATGCTTACCAAAATCCTTGTATCGGCTGCGTTTTATCTTTTCTACTGGTTCGGCTGCTTCCTCGGCACCGGCACGGACAGGAAGAACCTTGCAGGGCTTCGTTCCTATCCAGACACTGTCCAGCAGGCAGTGCGGGAACATCCGGTGTTGGGGAAAGCCGCACCGAAGGAAAAATCCATCCCCTCCATCCTGCTGGGAAATCTGCTGCTCTTTACCGTGGTGTTTTCGGTATTGGGACTGCCCTTGAAGGGAATCCTGGGTTTGCATGACTTTGAAGCGGCATTTTGGTTTTTCTTTGCCTTAGGCGAAGGGCTGGGGCTGTTTGACCTGGTGGTCATTGACCTAATCTGGTGGCGCAGCTCCAAACGCATCCGCTTTTCCTTCCTGCCGGAAAAAGCACCCTATCAAGACCCCGGCAAGCACATCGGCTCCTTCCTCAGGGGTATCCCGCTGTTTACTGTGGTGGCGGTGCTCAGCGCTGGCATCGTGAACACGCTCGGATAAAAACTACGCCAAATGGAGTAAAAAAGCGAATTGGATTAGAACACAAGCCGCAAAATCAATATAATTATTAAGGAAAGCCGTTAAAAGTGGCTTTCCTTCCATTGAGCATATCTTCTCAGAGCTTTACAATGTCCCGGCAAAGATACGTATGGACTATTTCAAAATCAAAGTTATGGAACTGCTTGTATTTCTGCGAGCCTTGGAGTTGTCCGAACACAAGGATGAACGCTCCTATTTTTATTCCAGCCAGATTGAAAAAATCAAACCGCCAATGTTGACCCGGAAAGCGAACAGGAACTCACCTCTGCCATCGAAGCCCTGACCAAAGAGAAAACCATCATCATAATCGCCCACCGCCTGAAAACCGTCCGTCATGCGGACAATATTCTCGTCATTGACGGTGGCAAAATCGTCCAAAGCGGCACCCACGAAGCCCTCATGGCGCAAGGCGGCCTCTACCGCCGGTCTGTGGAATCCAGAGAACAGCCGTGAGGCAGAAGGTTTCGGGAAGAGGATGAATAAAGACCTTATCGAAAAGAGGGAACCCTGCCGACAAGCATCGCCTTTGTGATACCTAAAGACCGTTTGTAGGGAGGCCCTGATATTCCTTGCGAAAAACACGCCTTTCCCAAGCGGGGAAAGGCGTGTTTTTGTTCCAGCACATCACTTTCCCAAAACCGTAAAGGAGACCGTTTGGGTTTCGCCTCCGCCGGTGATGGTGATGCGGAAGGTTCCGGGGGAGGTTTTGCTGCCTACCTTCCAGTGCCAAGCGGCGGTGCCGGTATCGTCGGCGGTTTGGGCGTCCAGGCCCTTGGCCTTGGAGGCGCCGGATTTATAGTAGACAGTAATGCTGTAGCGCACCCCCGGCTTGCCCTGAATTTCCGCATAGCCTGTGTCCCCCGGCTTTACGCT
>CAZUDC010000152.1:0-2325 GCA_964619105.1 uncultured Ruminococcus sp. | reverse complement strand
TTGAAGGAGATTGTTATCGAATTCTATGACAGAGATTGATTATTACCAATTTGATGGGCTTATCTCCCTTAAGAAGAACACCATTCCAGATTCGATAACTAGCATCGGATTTGGTGTGTTTGCTGGTTGTGAATCTTGGAGGAGATCTTCATCCCAGATTCGGTTGAGATGATCGGAGAATGTGCATTCTGCGGTTGCTTATCATTGAAGGAGATAATGATCCGGACTCGGTTACATCAATTGGATCTTGTGCTTTTAACGGATGTTCTTCACTGAGGAAAGTGATCTTTCTCGAGTCTATTACTGAAATAAGGGAAAGTACATTTGAAGGTTGCCAATCCCTGATTATTATCAACGATCCAGACTCTGTTGTCAAGATGAATCATGATGCTTTTTCTGATTGTAAATCTCTGGTCTGCATCACAATACCTGATTCGATAGACACCATTGGATCAGGAACATTCGAGTATTGTTCATCTCTGAAGAAGATCATCCTTCCCGAATCGATTGCAGAAATAGAGCCGGATGCTTTCTGGGGATGCGATTCCATCAGGAAGGTAATCGCTCTTGCCGATATCGATATCTACGACATGTTCTCCGATGATGTCGAATTCATCTCCCTCGATGATATGAACGACCATCACAGTAAGAGTAAGTTCAATCATCCATGGAAGCCCTTACTCTAGAGATCGAGACATTATGAGAACAGATGATACCATCCATAGAATGTGCGATACATCCTGATGTGGCGACTTGTCTGATATCGAGACGTCTGATGATCTGGATCGGGTTTTCCTACCTCACGATTCCGAGGACATGAACCAATCGATCACGTTCACGATCTCAATCCCATCCTCCGAACCGAGACCGTAATCATCCAATGTCAGCACAGTTTTCGGATAGTTGTCCCTGATCGATTCCAAGGAATACAACTCCCTCTCACGGGTATCCTCCGAAAGCATCGTCTGACACACCCGATAGTATTCCGTCCTCCCATCCTTGGAGGCTGTGAAATCAACCTTCCTGTCCTTGAACGACCCTATGCGTACGGTGTACCCACGACGTATCAATTCCAGGTAGACCAGGTTCTCCAACGGCCTGCTTATGTCCGTCGTCCCGGAACCCCTCAGTGCCACATTCCTGATCCCCAGATCGGAGGCGTAGAACTTGCCGTTGGTCTTCAGTATCTTCTTCCCGACGATGTCGTACCTCTCCGCATCGTAGAACAGGAACGCCTCGCAGAGCATGGAGACGTACTTGGACACCTTCGCGTTCCCGATCCTCAGCTTTTCGGCGATGGAATCGATGTTGGTGATGTTCCCCACGTTCGAATAGAGGAATCTGGCGATGGCCTCCAATGTACGCGCGTCCCCACGTTCCAACCGTCTGAGGATGTCCTTGACGAGGACCGTGTTGAAGATCCCCATCAGTTGTGCATCGCAGAACTCCGCTCCTCTAGCCGGATCAACCTCCGGTAGGGCACCGAACCTCAGGAACTCGTTGAACCTCTGTCTTCTGTCCCCTGGGTGGAGCTCTATGTACTCGCGGAAGGACAGAGGGGTCAGTTCGATCTCCACATACCTCCCCGATATGTGGGTGGCCAGCTCCGATGACAGCATATGCGAGTTGGAACCGGTGATATGGATGTCACACCTTTTCGTGACTATCAGTGCGGATACGGCCCTCTCCCATCCGATGACGTTCTGGACCTCGTCGATGAATACATACTTGATTCCGGAATCGCCGACCCTACTGGTGATCGCATCCAAAAGTTGTTCGGGGGTTTCCAGGTCCATGTACTTCTTGGATTCCAGGTTGATCGATACGATATCCTCATCGGGGACGCCGGAGGCCCTGAGCTCATCAGCATACATCTCCAGTAGTGTGGATTTGCCGCAACGCCTCATTCCCGTGACAACCTTCACGACATCCATCAGTCCGCGACCTTTACACAGCATCTCTATAGGCCTCTTTCGTACGATCCTCTGGTCCATATTTTCCATATCATGGAATTGATGTAAATATTTTCTGTTAACAGAAAAATTCTGCATCAACTAAGAAATTTTTTTGTTAACAACAATTGTACACACCCACAAGAGGTGTCAGTTGATCCAAATTGCGAGAATATGATAAGAATTCACCAAAGGAATCTGATCTTAAATAGGTCCAGAACATGAAGGAGCCTGTACGGAGTGGTTCAGACTCCGTACAGGAGGCAAGTAGTAATGGTACTTACCTTGAGGGAGGTCTTCATTAATATTTCCCTAATGGTAACTAATCAGCACCCCTTTCCTTTCCTCCCTTTTCGAATTGAAAGACCAGCAT
>CAZUDC010000151.1:0-2357 GCA_964619105.1 uncultured Ruminococcus sp. | reverse complement strand
AACGTCTGATGCCCATTCAGATACCCAACGATCTGCCCGCCGCCTCGGTGCTGCAACAGGAAAACATCTTCGTGATGAAGGAGGCCCGGGCCACCACCCAACACATCCGGCCTCTGGAAATCGTGGTGCTGAATCTTATGCCCACGAAAATCGTCACGGAGACCCAGCTGAGCAGGCTTCTGGGCAACACCTCCCTGCAAGTCCACCTGGAACTGATGATGGTCTCCGGCCACACCCCGAAGAACACCCCGCCGGAGCATCTTCTTACCTTCTACAAAACCTTCGACCAGTTGAAGCACCGGAAATTCGACGGTCTCGTCATCACCGGGGCACCAGTGGAGCAGATGCCCTTCGAGGAAGTGGACTACTGGCAGGAGCTGTGCCAGGTTATGGAATGGAGCAAAACCCACGTCCACTCCACCTTCCACATCTGCTGGGGGGCCCAGGCAGGGCTTTACTACCACTATGGCATCCGGAAGCACCCCCTTCCCGAAAAGCTTTTCGGGGTCTACCCCCACCGGGCGGACTATAAGCGGGCCATTTTGCTCCGGGGCTTTGACGACGAGTTCTATGTCCCCCATTCCCGCCACACCACCGTTCTCCGGGAGGATATTGAGGCCGTGCCGGGGCTGAAAATTCTGGCCTCCTCGGCGGAAGCGGGGGTCTGCGTGGTGATGAACAAGGAGGGCCGGCAGATTTTCGTCACCGGCCACCTGGAATACGACCCGGACACCCTGGAAAAGGAATACCTGCGAGACAAAAACGCCGGGCTTCCCATCCACGTCCCTGTAAACTACTACCCCGGTGACGACGACAGCCAAAAGCCCATCGTCCGCTGGCGGGGCAATGCCCACCTGCTGTTTTCCAACTGGCTCAACTACTTCGTCTACCAAACCACCCCCTACGATATTCTATCCATCGGCGAAGAGGGTTGCAAATAATCCCCGTGTGCCCATACCTACAAAAAATCCCGTATCCTGAAGGACACGGGATTTTTTCTTTTTCAACTTAATAGAGGTCCTGCAAAACTCCGTAGCCAAAGCTTCTGGCCACAGACGTCATTCTATTGGATACCCATTTACCATTGATTTTAAGCACAATGACAGTAACGTTGTCTTCTTCCGCCTCATCCAGCTCACTGCCGGTGATAATACGGTTCAGTTCCAGCTCATAGCCATCGGTGACTTCAACATGGCTCACATCATCAGCTAGTTCTTCGATTGCAGCGACCAGATTCTTGGTCTGGGCCTTGGTCATTTCCAGTTCTTCTGCCAATTCTTCCCAATCGTCAGAGTCAAACCGCTTGGTTTCCTCTGCCATGCTTTCCAGTGAGCTAAAGGTGTTCCGGATTTCCTTCTTATAGTCCCGCAGCTCAGATTTTTTCAGCTGGGTCTTGTCCAGCAGCTTGTAGGTTACCTTGAAGTCATCACCACATTTGTCCATGGTATTCTCAATGGACGAATCCATGGAATCCTCCCAGGCTTCCATCAGTTCTTCCAGAATTTCGGACTTAGCCATCACCTTGAACAGTTCCTTGCCATTGCTGGCACCTATATCTTCTAGGCTTTCCCGAAACACCCTGGTGGCATTTCCCTTCTTCAGATTCTCTATCTTTTCCAATTTGTGGACAGGTGTCATATAGTTGTTGGTTGCATAGCGCAAAGCCAGCACACCGCCAAGAAGGACCACCAGCACCATAGCTACCAGAATCAAATTACGCTTCGTCACCAGCTTCCGAAGGTTTCCCAGCTTCTGCTTTCCCGCCTTTGCCGCCTTGCGAAGCTGCTCCGCCTTTGGAGAAAGTATACTATTTTTCTTACACGTTGTCAATTATAATTATCATTTAGATAATGCAATATCCAACAGACTAGTATACAATCATGCACGTTGGGAGGTGTCACTATGGTTGCGGATCGAATCAAGCTCTTGCGAGAAAATCAGGGGTACACACAGGCCGCATTGGCCAAAATACTGGGAGTGACACGTTCCTGCGTCAATGCCTGGGAAATGGGCATTTCCGTCCCCTCTACCCAATGTATTGTGGAATTGTCTGGAATTTTTAAAGTTTCCACAGATTATCTGCTGGGCGTTGCGTCCACCGCCAGTGTCAATGTCTCCGGGCTGTCCCAGGAAGATATTGCACTGGTCAATACAATTATCCATCACCTCCGTCACCGCAGCGACCAGACGGACAACATATAAAAGCACGGCCACCAAAAATGTGGCCGTGCTTTCTGTTTCTTACAGCAGCGGAATTCCCGCTTTTTCACATTTTTCCAGGGTCTCCCCGTCCCACACACTAGACTGGACCTGGCCGATGTGGGCGCAGCCCATCATCAGCATGGCAAGTCTCGACT
>CAZUDC010000150.1:0-2375 GCA_964619105.1 uncultured Ruminococcus sp. | reverse complement strand
AATGGATATCAGACTGACTACAATTTCATCAAAAAAGTTTTTTTCCATAGCTGACAGTTTATTATAAACATCTTCTATATTGCTATTAATGGTAGGTATCAAGGCGTGATGATCAGACACTTTGTTGTTATTAAAGTATGCCTTATCCATCGAAAATCCTGAGAAATCTATTTTCTCAATAAAATTTTTAAACTTACCAAAGCTGCAGGACTTGACATGCTCTGCTATTTCTCCATATAAATCAGTTGATAAATAGCGGCTGTCTGTCCTTGGATAGGATAATATTTTATAAGTTTCATAAAGCTTCTGCGCAATTTCTAACGTTTCATCCGGTTTTAATCCATATTTTTTACCCATTGCGCCTTGAATCTCAGCCAAATTAAATAATGCCGGTGCTTTATTGGATTTCTGCTCCTTCTTGATGACTTTAACCGTTCCCTGCTTTCCGCAACTCATAAATGAGTTATCAGCATCCTCTTTTTTCAGATACTTTTTATTATTACCGTCTTCATCAATTTCTGTAGCAGAAAATCCATCCTCAAATTCCGCTTTTATTGTCCAATATGGTACTGATTTGAAATTTTCGATTTCCATATCCCTCTTATAAATCAGATTCAATAGCGGCGTCTGACAGCGTCCGTAAGACAAGACGGTTCCCGGAGAACTGTATAGACATGTAAGTGCTCTTGTATAATTGTAACCGTAAATTTGATCCGCCACCGCCCTTGTTTCTGCTTCTCTAAGAAGGTTAATAAATTCTTCTTCCTTCTCATCATGAAGCTTTCCCATGGCGGATAAAATAGCCTCATCTGTAAGTGACGATGCCCAAAGGATTTTAACCGGATGTCTATTACCGCACATCCGATATATCCATGCTTGAATCAGTAGTCCTTCCCTTCCGGCATCACCGGCATTAATCAAATAACTTATATCATCACGTTTAATCAGTTCCTTGATTATTTTAAATTGATTGCCGGCGCCGGTAATTACTTTCAAACCATTATCATACGGAAGCGGCAAATCTTCCACCTTCCATTTTTTATATTTCTCGTCCTTATCCTCCGGATCTTTTAATCTTACCAAATGACCTCTTGCCCAGGTTACAACATATTTGTCATTTTCCATATATCCGTTTTTTATACCGGATACACCTAAAATTCTTGCGATATTCTTACCTGCATCCGGTTTTTCAGCAACGATTAATACTTTGCTCATCCTTAGTACCTCCTTCTACCCTGCTGTTATCTCGTAATATCAGGACTTTTTCTTTCCTTCCCTGTTAAATCCCCGTCCTCTTTCAATACGGCTTCATTTTGGTGTAATTTTGAAAGAATGGAGGATTTATTGCCCTGACCTTTTTCTTGTCCTAAATGAGGCGAATAAGGCTTTTTTTCAGCATTATATGACCGCTCTTTTTCCTTAATCATTTTGGCCAGCTGGTTTCTCCGTTCTCCCCAATTTTCATTTGTATAATTCTCGGGATTAATTACTTCTTTCAAATCTTCATAAGCAAATCCATGCTGCATACCAATACGGCAAATATCCATCTGCCACTGTTCATGCTCAGGCGTTGCAAAATGAGAAATTTGTTCTGCTGATAAACCATCCCTGATTGCAAAACGTATTTCATTCATACGGTCAGATGTAAGTTCCGGTCTTTCTAATAGCTGAATCTGTTCTTTTGTGAAATTCTGCTTCATTGCCATCTGAAGCACATCATACTGCAAAGAATCATACATTTTACCATTATACTCAACTTCTTTTGCACCTTCTTTCAGTTTGTTCTCCATGTCAAGTGAGGGCAAAACAAATTTTTCGATGATTTCTCTTGTGCTCTCTGCGCTCATGGAAGGAAAATGAACATCATAATCATCACCATATATATTAATGGGATCCATTCCTTCTACTGTTAATGTTATTCGGTTATCATAATACTCCTGTCCTGCTTCGACCTCATAGGGGAGTTCGTTTTTGCTATGATTTTCTCCATTTTCAACATGTGTTCCGGAGATGGGGATAAATTCCGCAAATTTATTAAGGTCATCCTGCTTTGTTATAAAAAACGCTTTTTTTACAGAGTTATATTTTGCACCGTTTGCTTTCAGCTCCGCTACTGTTTTGGTAAACTTATCTTTACTCATGTGCGGAATACTTAAATAAATAGGTGTAATATCGGCGCTGGTTGCCACTTCATACTTTGCTGCATTTTCATATCTGTTTGTTTCCGGATTTAATTTTCTGATATAGCAGCTATGGAATTGCATATCACTTTTCCTTGTATCGTTTTTCCCCTGCAGAACAGAAATAATTGCTTCAGGCGTGCTTCCATATACGATAGTGGGCTCCTGCTTTTCTCCGTTTCCTTTCATATATGC
>CAZUDC010000149.1:0-2386 GCA_964619105.1 uncultured Ruminococcus sp. | reverse complement strand
TTGATTAAGAAAGAAATGGAATTGCAAGCACATATAAAGGATTTGAAATCCGAAAAGGCTCGTTACAACGAGAACCTCTATGAGCTTCAGGACAATATCCGTGTGAAATATCCCAATGAAATTATGCACAGTGAGCTTGTAATCAAGCATTATACGGCTGATTTGCAGACTGCAAATTCTGCTCCGAAGGCTATTGATGAGGAAGGTAAGGTATCATATCCTCTGAAAATGGGCGATAAGGTGTATCCCACACGAAAGGAAGCAGGAGAAGCGTTCAAGGAAGCTGTCTGCAAAAATCTCGGAATGATGATGTCGGGCAAGGAAATTCAGCTTGGAGAATATCGTGGCTTGCAGCTGTCGGTTATGTACAACGATTTCCGTAAAATGCCGCAGGCTTGTCTAAAGGGAGAAAAGGCTCATTACTGTGATATAAATATTGAAACAACGGCAGGCAACATAATCAGGCTTGACAACGTTATAAACAATATTAAGAAATCCATTGATGACCTTTCGGCAAAGGTGAAAATAAAGAAAAATGAGCTTGAGCAGATGAAAATTGACGTAGAGAAATCCTTTGAAAAGGAACAGGAGCTTGCTGCTGCGGAAGCGGAGCTTGAAGATGTTCACATAAAGCTCACTCAGTTTGAGCTTACGGACGATTCGGCACAAAAGGATATGTTTGAACGTCTTGTGGACACATTCCCCGAGGTGATGACAGGGGAGAAATCTTATGTCAAGTATGAAGCGGAGTGCTTTATGCCCCTGCACGTTGAAATGAACAGCGATGTGCTTACTATATCGCAGACCTATGTTCAGAATGGCGACCTTATGTACGATCCCCGTATTGACTTCAAGGTTGATTATGAGAACAAAAAGGTTATTCCGCAGAGCTTTGAAAACAGCGGAGAGGGAGTGTATGAGAGATATGACATTTCAGACGGAAAGCCTGAAACTATGAAGCAGATAAACGATATTCTTACTTTTGCCGATGACTGGATGGACAGGATCGAGGAGCAGGGGTATTCCGAAGTCAACGTTGAAAAATGCGAAGAGCATAGCAAGGATTATTTCAGATAATTTGACTTTGTTTGAGTGATAAATGGAATATAGTCTAAAATTCGACAATGTTCAAATAGTAGATAATGGTTTATAATGGAGATAGGTGATGTAAATGATTGTCTATTCTCCGTTGTGGGAAACTATGAAAACCAAAGGCGTAACAACGTATGCCTTAATACATAAACATCATATAAGCAGCAGTACAATAAGCAGATTGAAGCATAATCAGGGAATGACAACGCAGTTAATTGACGATCTATGTGTTATACTGCAATGCGAAGTTGATGAGATTATGAAATTTGAAACTCCCAACGATAATTAACACTGCTTGTTCAGTAATTTAAATGGACAAGCGGTGTTTTTATATATCAAATCATATAAAATGACAGCTATACTGTAGGAATGGAGTAAAAGTATGAGGTATTATTTTATTAAAAAAACAGGGTAGAGGTTCACGATGATATTGTAAAGGCACATAACAGATGTCATTCGTATGAAGTGCGTCAGTTGGTCAAGCTCAGAAAAAATGTTGAGTTCTATGGTTCTGATGATGAAATGTACAGAAAATTATCTGTTGTGGAAAAGGGTGTTGACGAGTTGTATGAGGAGAAGGAAAGAAAGCAGTACATTGATTCTGTACTGAAAAAACATTTATCGGACAGGGAGCAGGCTGTTGTCAGACTTATTATATATTCGCAGTACACTCAGGCGGAAATGGCAAAAATTCTCGGTATCAGTCAGCCTACGGTAAATATATATTACAAAAGAGCTTTGGCAAAGCTTAAAGGTATATTAAACAACAAAAACATTTGAACTTTGTACAAAAGAACAAATAAGTAAAAAAATTGTATTTTTTGTCTATTATTTTTGAAATAAAGCATACCTTGCTGTATAGAGAGTTAAATCTCAAAAATCAGAAAGGGGCTAAATAATGGACAATAAAAAGGAAAAGCTGTTTACTGTAAAGGAAGTAGCAAAGCTTATTGACGGGCTGACTGAATATAGGATAAGGCAGATGTGCAAAAATGGTCAGTTGGATTGCTTTAAGGCAGGAAATAAACTTCTTATCAGCGAGGAGAGCTTGTATGAAGCTGTTCATATTAAAAGAAATTGCGATTTATCACTTTAAAGCGCTGACAAAATTTGCAAAGCGTGTTATAATAAAAACATAAAAATGCAGTCTTACGTATTGGTAGTACGAAAGACTGCACGGATTTACAAATCATTTTCCAAAGGAAAAGATAATATAAATCTCACCACCTTTATGTTATCATTTTTCCTTGCTCTGATCCATCTTTGGTTTTCAAAGCTATGAATTTCATTCTTT
>CAZUDC010000148.1:0-2426 GCA_964619105.1 uncultured Ruminococcus sp. | reverse complement strand
ATTCAGTGCAGGTTCAATTACCGTCTTTATATAAAAGACAGATTCCGGATATTGTTCCTTTTTAAGGATTTCCATTTTAATCCTCCGTGATTATTTTATAGTTGCGCTCCACATTTGCCGGTTTCCATCCGTAAGAACGGTCGGAAAGATCTGTTCCGGGAACATATACCGGCTTTGCGCTTTCTTTAAATTCTTTAAGACCGGTTCCGTCCGAATGACGATTCATCGGACAGCAATCGGTACAGCTGTCACAGCCGCAGATAAATCCTACCTTTTTTATGAGGGCCTTATCTTCCTCTGTGAGTTCTTTTTTCATCTGATTTATATATGCAACACATTTATCCTTTGAATATCCGTTTTCGGAAAGAGCTTTTCCCGGACATTCCTTTTGACATTTTCCGCAATCGAAACAGGTCCCTACGGATTTTTTCGATTTTGCGAATTTTCTTGTGGTGATTATTTCGCCGATTGCACAGCGTGTGCCGTATTTATTATTTATCAAAAGATTGTTTTTTCCACGAACACCAAGCCCTGCAAGAACTGCCGCTCTTACCTCTGCAACCGGTGATGAATCTACAAAAAACTTAAAGGTTTCATCGGGAAAAGCACGCCTGAGTATTTCGGTTGCAACAGAAAGATGCTCTGCGGCAACATTGTGATAATCTCTTCCTACGGCATATCTTGCCATATTTCTGCCATCATTCATACCCGTATCCCACGGAATAAGGCATACTATTACAGATTCAATACCGTCAAAAAGTTCTCTTTGCTTAAAACCCGTTCCGGGAAGTGTATCTCTGTAATCAGCAACGCCGAAATCTTCAATTCCTGCGGCTTTCATTATCTCTTCAAGCATCCTCAGTTCCCCCAATATTTTCGGTCAAGACTTCTGTACTGTAAGGCTTCCGCAATATGTTTGACATCTATATCTTCGCTGCCGTCAAGGTCGGCTATTGTTCTTGCAACTTTAAGTATTCTGTCATATGCTCTTGCGGAAAGACCCATTTTTTCAAATGCGTTTTTGAGCATATTCTGTGCATTATCCGTTAAAACACAGTACTGATGAAGATATGCGGGTGTGAGCATTGCATTGCAGGATATTCC
The DNA here is from genome assembly GCA_964619105.1 of uncultured Ruminococcus sp. Classification (GTDB taxonomy): domain Bacteria; phylum Bacillota; class Clostridia; order Oscillospirales; family Ruminococcaceae; genus UMGS363. The sequence continues at coordinate 1,322 of CAZUDC010000148.1, read as the reverse complement.
AGTTCCACGATAGCGTTCGTTTTGAAGTTTTCTTGCGGTATTTACCCTTTCACGAATTGATGCGGAAGATTCCGCTTTTGCGGTATCTGCAAGATCCGAAAATTCCACAGGCATTACCTCTACATGAAGATCTATTCTGTCAAGAAGAGGGCCCGATACCTTTGAAAGATATCTTGATACTGCACCCTCGGAACAGGTGCATTTTCTTGTAGGATGTCCGTAATATCCGCAGGGACAGGGGTTCATTGCTGCTACAAGCATTATTGAGCAAGGATAGGTAAGTCTGCCCGCAGCCCTTGAAATTGTAACGGTACCATCCTCTAAGGGCTGACGCAAAACCTCCATAGCCATACGGTTATATTCCGGAAGTTCATCAAGGAAAAGTACTCCGTTATGTGCAAGAGAAATCTCTCCCGGCTGAGGAACACTTCCGCCTCCGGTAAGTCCCACCGGAGAAACAGTATGATGCGGTGCTCTGAATGGGCGTTTTTTAATAAGACCCGCTCCGTCCGGAAGAGTTCCGCATATAGAATGTATCTTTGTTGTTTCAATTGATTCTTCAAAAGTCATCTCGGGCAAAATTGAAGGGAGCCTTTTTGCAAGCATACTTTTACCTGCTCCGGGAGGTCCTATGAGAAGTATATTATGAAATCCGGCTGCTGCAATTTCAAGGGCACGCTTTGCCTCATACTGACCTTTTACATCCTCAAAATCAGCCTCATAAAAATCCGCCGGATTTTTATGAAATTCCATAGGTTTAATGGGTTCAAGCACCTTTTCTTCACAGAGATGTGCAACCACATCCATAACGGAATCCACCGCATAAACCTCTATTCCTTCAACAACGCTGCCCTCGGGCGCATTTCCCGACGGAATAAAAATCTTTTCAATTCCAAGCCTTTTTGCCTCAAGAACCATAGGAAGTATTCCCGTAACGGGTTTTACTGTTCCGTCAAGGGAAAGCTCTCCTATAAAAGCACAGCCTCTGAAATCGCAGTTTATTTGACCATCCGCACGGAGTATTCCTATAAGTATCGGAAGGTCATAAAGCGAACCGGCTTTTTTAATATCGCTCGGCGCAAGGTTAACTACAATTTTTCCAACGGGAAAATCGTAGCCGCTGTTCATAATTGCTGTGCGGACTCTGTCACGGGATTCCTTTACGGCAATATCCGGAAGTCCTACTATATCAAAACCGGGAAAAGATTCCGAAAGATCCACCTCTACTGCGACCTTATATGCGTTTATCCCCATAAGACCCATGCTTGTACATGTACAGAACATTCGCAATTCTCCTCCCATAAATAAAGATACATATATTC
>CAZUDC010000147.1:0-2445 GCA_964619105.1 uncultured Ruminococcus sp. | reverse complement strand
GAATAGGCAGACACAAGGGACTTAAAATCCCTCGGTAGCGATACCGTACCGGTTCAAGTCCGGTCAGCGGCACCAGTTTATGACCTGTGAATGACGTAATTGCGTTGTTTGCAGGTTTTTTTTAAGGAGAAATGATAATTATGAAAGATGGTTTTATACGCTGTGCCGCTGTAACACCCGATATAAGGGTTGCTGACTGCGAATATAATGCGGACAGGATCATAGCTCTTGCAAAGAAAGCGTCGGAAAATGACGTATCTGTATCTGTTTTTCCCGAACTTTGCATTACAGGCTATACCTGCGGAGATCTTTTTCTGCATAAAGCCTTGCTTGAAAGTGCAGAAAAGGCTCTTTTCAGGATCGCAAAGGAAACCTCATCGCTTGATATGCTGATTTTTGTCGGAATTCCCGTATCATTCGGCGGAAAGCTTTATAACTGTGCCGCAGCGATAAAGGACGGAAATATCCTTGGACTTGTTCCAAAAATAAATATCCCGAATTACAGTGAATTTTATGAAGCGCGTTATTTCACATCGGGTAAGGACGCTTTCGGTATGGTCGAAAGGCTCGGCGGCATACCAATGGGTCCGCTGCTTTTCGAGAGCAATATCGAAGGTCTGACATTTGGTACGGAAATATGCGAGGATCTTTGGGTGAGCTGCCCCCCATCCTGCGACATTGCAGCGGCAGGGGCAACTGTTATCTGCAATCTTTCAGCGTCGGATGAGGTCATCGGCAAGGGTGCTTACCGTCGTCAGCTTGCATCGTCACAGTCGGCAAGGCTTGTATGCGGATATATCTATGCGGACGCAGGTCTTGGCGAATCAACGCAGGATATGGTTTTCAGCGGTCATAATATCATATGCGATAATGGTACAATATTAGCGGAAAGCAAGCCTTTTTCAACGGGAATAACATACTCTGAAATTGATATTGGCAGAATTGACAGCGAACGCAGACGAATGAATACCTTTCCGCAGTTTTCCGAGCGTGAATACTGCCGCATAAAAATCGAATTTAAGGAAAAGGAGCTTACTCTTACAAGAAAATATGAGCAAATGCCATTTGTTCCTAATGATGAGGGTGAGCTTTTTGCAAGATGTGAGGAAATATTGACAATGCAGTCTGTCGGACTGGTTACAAGATTGAAGCATATCGGCTGTAAAAATGCCGTGCTTGGTCTGTCGGGTGGCCTTGACAGTACACTTGCGCTCATTGTCACGGTTCATGCCTTTGATATCCTTGGACTTGACAGAAAGGGAATAACCGCTGTAACAATGCCCTGCTTCGGCACAACAAAACGTACCAAAAGCAATGCCTGCAAGCTTGCCGAGGCATATGGCGCAACGCTTGTTGAGGTAAATATCACCGAGGCTGTGCGTCAGCATTTTGCCGATATCGGTCAGAGCGAGGATAATCACGATGTTACCTATGAAAACAGTCAGGCAAGAGAACGCACGCAGGTGCTTATGGATATTGCAAACAAGCAGAACGGAGTAGTTATCGGCACGGGCGATCTTTCCGAGCTTGCTCTCGGCTGGGCAACCTATAATGGCGACCATATGTCGATGTATGGCGTAAATGCCTCCGTTCCGAAAACGCTTGTACGTCATCTCACCGCATATGAAATGCAAACAACCGAGGATAAGGAGCTTGCGGCTGTTTTGCAGGATGTTCTCAATACTCCAGTATCGCCCGAGCTTCTTCCACCGAGCGGCGGTGAAATTTCACAGAAAACCGAGGATATCGTCGGCCCGTATGAGCTGCACGACTTTTTCCTATATTATTTTGTACGCTGTACATTTTCTCCCGAAAAGATCTATCGTCTTGCCAGAATAGCGTTTTCGGGCAAATTTGATGATGAAACGATAAAAAAATGGCTCGATGTATTCATGAGAAGATTTTTCACACAGCAGTTCAAGCGTTCCTGCCTGCCCGACGCGCCCAAGGTCGGAAGTGTTGCCCTTTCACCGAGGGGAGATCTGCGTATGCCGTCTGACGCCTGCAATAATGCTTTCAGAGTTGACTTCTGAAAGCACAATGTAAAAAAATTGCAATAAAAATCATATAAAAAAAGCATTGAAATTTATGCTATTATGCTATATAATATAAGCATAGTTTTTGATAATTATTTATCTAATTATTTTCCTTTTCTTTTTTAAAATGTTTTGTTTTTCTAAAGCAGGCGATTTTTCGTCTGCTTTTCTTTTTTAATAATCATTATTCAAAGCTTGTTTATGTTGAGTTTGTTTTTATTTAAAATGCTGTAAATATTTCCTATATTTTAGTGGAAATGCGTAATATCACTTTAATATGGTGTTGTTTATCTTGCACATAATAACCAACATAAATTGTTTTATTGCTCCGAATTTTGGCTATGTTCACAATTTATACTTGAATAAAAAAGACATAATGAGTATAATTTAAAAGTAAAATATATTACGG
>CAZUDC010000146.1:0-2446 GCA_964619105.1 uncultured Ruminococcus sp. | reverse complement strand
AAGAGCCGACAATCCATATCCGCACCCACAACACAGATTTGAAAAACAGGCTGACAAAATACAGCCGACAATATCCAACCGTCTGCAAGCTGACGGACAATGACCCCGAAATCGGCTGCAAGGAATTTGAAATCGAAAAAGGTCGCTTCTCTTTCCGGCTGACCGCTCCATATAGCGAGGAACGCAGACGAAAAGCAAGTGAGAATGCTAAGAAAAATGCTTTTACTCGTTAGATGGAATGGGGTGAGGCTTGAAGCAAGGCTGTTTTTCGCTCAGAATCCCGAATGCAAACACGGCATTCTGAGTGTTACATAATTTCAGTGAATGGTATACCGATTTTTCGAGGGGACAGCGGTAGCAATTCTCGAAAAGTGCATTTCATCATACGACCAAACTTGACAGCTTTGTGCTTATTGTGTATAATGTGCTTATAAGAGATGCACATTATACACGGGAGGCATACAATGAGAATTATTGTTTCAAACTCATCGGATAAGCCGTTATATGAACAAATCAAGGAGCAAATTAAAGAGGCTATTTTTGGTGGAGAGCTTGCTGATGGAGATTCACTTCCTTCCATCCGAACTTTGGCAAATGACCTTAGTGTAAGTGTTTTGACCATCCGACGAGTCTATGATGATTTGGAGACAGAAGGGTTTACAACCAGCAAGGTTGGACGGGGCACATTTGTCATTGGAAGTAATATGGACGCACTCAGAGAAGCCAAACGTGTGCTTATCGAGAAGAAGTTATTTGAAATTGCTCAGGAGGCGAGGAAATATGGGATTGATTATCAAGAGATGAGTCAGATGTTATTGATTATCTTTCAGGAGGATGCATAAATGAACAATGTAATAGAAATTGAGGGATTGAGAAAGGCTTATAAAGATTTTTGCTTAGATAATATCTCCCTCTCTCTACCCGAAAACTGCGTGACAGGTTTTATTGGAACAAATGGAGCTGGGAAAACTACTACAATTCGTAGCATACTTGGTCTGGCGAGAAAAGACGCTGGAGCAATTCGCATTTTTGGACTTGACTATGATAAACATGAGCAGGAGATCAAGAACAGAATCGGTGTTGTTTTAGATGACGGAGGATTTTATGATGACCTTACTATGCGGGAAATGAAAACTATTATTTCCGCAGCCTATTCTGAGTGGGATGAAGTCCGCTATCGAGAATACATGGAGAGTTTCTCACTCAATCCGTCACAGAAGATTTCAACACTTTCAAAAGGCATGCGAATGAAATTTTCGTTGGCACTTGCACTTTCGCATAACGCTGACCTTCTAATTATGGACGAGCCGACAAGTGGCCTCGATCCATTGGTGCGTAGTCAGCTTCTAAAAACGCTCTTGGAGTTTATGAAGCAGAATAATAAAAGTGTTTTTTTCTCCACCCATATTACTTCTGATTTGGACAAAATTGCAGACACGTTGGTATTGATTGACCATGGACATATCATCTTTCAAGAAAACAAGGATACACTGCTCGAATCACATCGAAAGGTAAAGGGGCGTCCAGAACGTATTACACAGGAATACAAGCAGCTATTTATCAGCTATTCTGAAAATGAGTACTGTTTTACTGGTATCACAAAAGAGAGCAAGCGATTAAAAGACATTGGAGCAATAGAAATAGAAGAAAAACCTCTAATCGAAGATGTGATGCTCGCTTATATAGGGGGTAAAAAATGAAAGTAATTGCATTGATAAAAAAGGATATCTTCCTTGTGAAAAAGTATTTGCTTGTTATATTGGCTATCTCTATTGCTTTTCCTATTTTCATTTCGTACAATGCGGCATCTGTGATGGGATTTGCTGCATTTATGATTACCGTTATGTTTGCTGAATATATGGCATTGCAATCTGTTTCGTTAGCTGAAACCAAATATCCGAAAGCAGAAGCATTACTATGTTCGTCACCATATATGAGAAAATACATGGTGGTAGCCCGCTACTTATTTTTTGCTTTGCTCTTTATTATCATAACGCTCATCTATGAACTTGTTGTAGCGGTTCTTCCAGATGCGGTCACGCTATCCCTGTTCGAGATATCCTTAACATTATTGATTGGGAGCATACTGTTGGGCATTTGTCTTCCACTACAATATAAGCTTGGCTATGAAAAAATGAAATATGTACTGATGGTCGTGATTCTACTGACGCCATTTTTGCTTCCTTATATTGTTGAATGGCTGTCAGCGTCTAATCTAAATATTTCCGTTATAGAAAGTGTTTCATTATCAATGAAAACTGCACTCTGTTTTGCATTGACAATTGTTATAAATGTATTGTCTATCGTTGCTTCAATCCATATCTATAAAGGAAAAGAACTTTAAGGAGGGATAATATGCCTACTTGGTTGACTATTATCATTGTTTCAGCGGCAATTGTTTACATGGTATATACGCATTTAAAAAAGAAGTAGCAGAAACAGCGGT
>CAZUDC010000145.1:0-2474 GCA_964619105.1 uncultured Ruminococcus sp. | reverse complement strand
CCTATACGGTGTGAATGTTGACGGCCACGGCATTGAAACGTACAGCGTATGTCCGACCGAGGGCGCGGGCGGTTACGGATACTGTGCGAGTGTTACGGCACTTGCTTCAAGGACTGCGGAAAACTCGGAAAAGGTGATTACGTGGTACGAGAAGCCCGGCCGGCGTTATCCCGGCGGCAGGCTGATTATTGTTATCGGCGACAAGCTGTTTCACTACGGCGAGCTTCCGTATGACGAAATTCCGATTGCCGCCTGCAAGAGCGACGAGGTATCGGGTCAATTCTACGGCAGGAGTGTTATTCAGTCGCTTATCCCTTTACAGAGGGCATACAACGGAATGATGAACACGGTTCACGACTATGCGAAGCGATTATCGGTATCAAATCTTATGCTTGAGGAAGGCTCGGTGAGCGATTACGACGAGCTTATGGAGCGAATATTCGAGCCGGGCAGTCCGATATTTTACAAGCGTGGGTATGCGAAGCCCGACTTTATCGAGCCTGCGGATTTTCCGAGCGACATATACGGTCAGATTGAGAAGATAAAGAACGATATGGAATACGTTGCGGGTGTATCGCAGCTTATGGTATACGGACAGAGCAACGGTGTTACCAGCGGAACGGCGATTCAGAGCCTTACCGAGATTGACAACACGAGGCTATCGACGACGGGCGAGAACATACGCTCCTGCATTATGACGGTGGCGAAGCAATGGCTGTCTGTTTACAAGAGGCACGCTTCGGGAATGAGAGTAATGAAGCTTGTCGGAGGCAACGATGCGGGCGATGTTATGGTTTGGTCGGGCGACAGCATTAACAGCTACGATGTGAAATTCGATGTTGAAAACGAGCTTATTTACGGTGAGGAGGCACGCAGGCAGAGCTTCTTTACGGCGTTGAACGCAGGGCTTTACACATCGGGCGACGGAAGCATACCCGACGAGGTAAAGAGCCGAGGTTTGGAGCTTTTGAAGCTTGACGGCTGCGGAGGAGCAGGTGTAAGAGAGCTTCACAAGCTTCGTGCGACGAGGGAGAACTCGGCGTTTCGCACAGGCATTCCGCCGGAGATTTCCGAGGCGGACGACCACGCACTGCACATTGAGGAGCATACCAAGGCGATACTTCAATTTGAGTACGAGGGTATGCGACGGACGGCACCGGAGCTATGCCGTAAATTTGAGGAGCATATAGCAATGCACCGTCAAAGGACAGCCGAAGCCGAGGCACGGCGTTCGGCGACTATGGCGGAAAGCACCGAAAACAACAACGGAGGTAATATACGATGAACGAAAACGAAGCAAGAAACGCAGAGGCGATGAGCTTTGACGATGTACGAGAGAGCGTGCTTGAGAGATATACCGGAGGCGAATCGGCGGCAGAGGAAAGTACACCCATATCCGAAAGTGTGCCTGCGGAAAGCGAGGCGACGTCCGAGGCAAGTGAAGTTATTGGTATACCTGTACACCAAAGTATCGTCGGCTACGACGAGACAATGGAATTTGCCAAGGCGAGGGACAGGGCGAGCGAGCTTGAGAGAGAGAACGAATCGCTGCGACGTGAGCTTGAGGAATCGAGGCAGGCACGCACGCAAGAGGCTTTATCGAAGAACGAGGGCATAGGCGACATTCCGGAGCTTGACCTTGACGGAATGCTATATGCGAGCGACGAGGAGCGTGGCAGAATGCTTGCCGAGTACAACAGAAAGTTAATTGAGCTTGCGGCGAAGCAGGCGACGGCTGATATGCTTGGCAGGGTTCAACCGCTCATCAGGCAATACGACGAGGCGACGGTTGAGAACGAGATGAACTCGGCACTTGAGGAGCTATCGACGCTTGAGGGCTGGGGCGATGTCAGGGAGCGAAAAGGCGAAATTCGCAGGCTATCCGAGCGTGACGAATTTTCCGCTATGAATCCGACGCAGAGAATGGCGGTGGCGGCGTTAATTGACAGGGGCTTACGGGCCGGGGCAAGTCGTGACGTCAACGCAATGGCGGACGAGGTTATGGCGAACGCCGAGCTTATGAAGGTTATTACGGCGAGAAACGCAAGGGAGGTTCGAGATAAGAATGTAAACATTCCGGCACACTCTGCCGGCGGAGGCTTTGGCAGTGCCGCATACTCCGTTCCGGCAAGACCGTCGTCGTTTGACGAGGTTAGAGAGAAGTATGGGTTGATTTAAGTGCAAGGCGAAGTCTTGCGACAGAATTGAGTTTTTGTTTTAGTAAAACGGCAATATCGCGGGTTTCACCCACGTCTATAAGCGGCCCGCGGGCGTAAGCCGTAGGGCGGATAATCGGGTTTGTATGTTTGCACTTTACAAAGTGCGAAATTTCGTGGGCTTTGCCCACGCCTTGTTAAGTATGGTTTTAGCGAAAGCCGTGGTTTTGCTTGACAGGATTGTTTTAACAAAACGACAGCTTTGTGGGCGTTGCCCACGCCTTGTTAAGTTTGGTTTTGGCGAAAGCCGTGGCTTGT
>CAZUDC010000144.1:0-2478 GCA_964619105.1 uncultured Ruminococcus sp. | reverse complement strand
TCGTACACTATATCTATGTCACCAACAACACAGTTGATGTCATCATCAAAATTGTCTAGAAGATTTTGTAATTCTTTCCCTGTTGTCGAGGATCTAGAACCAACTCTATCATCACCATCAACAAAGCAAATATATTGCCCTAATGCTTTCCCCAACCCATAATTTCGAGCAGAACTTTGGCCACCATTCTCTTTGCTAAACACCTTAAATCTAGAATCTCTAACTTCAAATGATTTCAAGATTTCTAGGCTTCTATCAAATGAACCATCGTTAATGCAAATAAACTCGACTCCCCCAGATACTTGTTGAAGTTCAAGGCTTCGAAGACACTTTTCTAAATATTTTTCACAATTAAAAACAGCCACAATTACGGATAATGCTGGCGTATGGAATTCTCTCATCGCGTAAGAAACTTATAAAGTTTGGCAAAAAAAGGATATAAGTACGGCACATGCAACAACACAATATTTTCAAACTTTCTTAAGTAGCTACATGTCGAAAAACTAAAACCTTCTTTGATATGACTCTTAAACTCATTACTCCAATTTAACAAGAACTCAGTTCGTTCCTTCGACGGACACAACCGTAAAAAATTCCATCGATAAGTCTGCATTTGCAATTCTAAAATATCATTTCTGATACCCTTAGCCTTCTCTTTATTATTGCTAACCCATCTCCATATCTCATGCCACTCATCGCACACAGAAAAAACCTTTGCATTAGACTTAACTGAAGAATTCGGATGCTGACGATAGTGCAAAGAACACTTATTAATCATAAGAAATTTTGTACACTCAAAGTAGCATTTAAATGAAAATGAGGTATCTTGATAAGAAGCTCCCGGTGTAGGCAAAAATCTTATTTTCTTTTCCCTCAACCAAGCTGTTTTATAAAGATTCACCCAAATCGAAGGCGATTGATAAAAAGGACTTGTATTTTCAAGTGGTACAAAACAGATATCTTTAGGAACAAAAGGATACAGCTCTGCTCTATCTATACCATTCTCATAAAAATAATAACAACACCTTGCTAATTCCAAATCTTTCTCGATGGCGACCGTGTATAGATTCTCATACATATCGGAATCTACGAAGTCATCACTTTCAACAATACCAATATAATCTCCTCGGGCTAAGTCAAGGCCTCGATTCATACTATCGCCATAACCCGTATTTTCTTTATTTAGAATTCTTATTCTTGAATCTCTCTTTTGGTATTTCCGAAGAATTTCATAGGTAGAATCCGTACTACCATCATTGATACAAATTACTTCTATGTCCTTAAGCGTTTGACCAAGAATGGAATCAAGACACTGAGAAATATAATTCTCAACGTTATAACAAGGAACTAAAACTGATACTTTAATATTTGGATCTAATTCTTTCATTAAAACACTCTCTTTGTTATCTACCCTGCCGGTACTACTCCAGTAGCCTTAGTTCACTCCAATCACCATACGGCTGTACTTACCAGTGAGTTGCTTTACCATCCAAGCAACCATCATGCAAAGAAAACAGACAGCTATTGAACAGAGGATAATCCATACGTGTAGCTCTACAAAATTTAAATCAGCTAAAAACGTTTTATGCGAATGTCGCTCTAAATGCAAAATAGCAAACTGATGCAGGAAAAATATCGCAAAACTATATGTAGCGAACAAGCTAAGTATTCTTTTTATAATTTTGATACTGGAGTTATTTAGCCACATAAATACGTACAGCAGTGATACACAAATAAGCATCTTTGAAATAACTGCAAGCAGAGGCAATCGTAAGGCAAACAGATTGAATGCCCCATAATCATGCAACCATACTGCACCACAACGCATTGAAACCAACAGTGCTACGTAAAGCATGGTCACACAAAACAAACACTGCACATTTAGTGTTGCAGCATTTTTAAGACGCTCATAATTCATCGCACACCATATCCCCAGCAAATAAAAAGGCGTCCAAAATATTACCGATATAAACGGATTAAAGTTATGTCGACCAATAATCATGCTAAATAGTGTTAGTGAAACAAACACAACCAACTTCCATCTATCAGCAAGCTCTATGAACTTTAGATGTAGAGGCGACACTGCAAAAAGCATTATTACAAACGGAATATACCAATAAGACCAATAAAACACCCCCCCCTGTAAACCAAAATTTAATGTCAGCCGGGGAACCGTGTCCTCTTAGAAATCGATAGCACAAAAAAACACTTACTATTAAGAACCATGGCAACGCCACTTTCAGCATTTTGCCTTTCATAAATCTACGCCAACAAAAACCACGTGCATAGAAGACTAAATAAAACAACAAACCTGAAATAAAAACGAAAATAGAAGACCCGCCGTCGAAAACACCTCCCACAAGATCATTAAACAATCTCTGAGAGGAGGTTAAGTCTATACCGCTATTCCTAAAAATTAGCACCTTAATATGAGAATATACAATTAAAAAAATTGCAAACCCTCTTAGTAAATTAATC
>CAZUDC010000143.1:0-2503 GCA_964619105.1 uncultured Ruminococcus sp. | reverse complement strand
AATGTGGTGATCATGGAAGCAGATCTGACTATGGAACAACGGGAATGGTACATATCAGCGAGGTGGCAAACAGCTTTGTAAATGAGATCAAGGATCATCTTACCGAGGGGCAGTCCGTTAAGGTAAGAGTGCTTGCTGTTGGCGAAAACGGCAAGATCTCGCTCTCTATAAAAAAAGCCGTTGATAATCCCCAGCCGCAAAGACGTGACAATAACGGCAAGCGTCCTTTTAACGGAAACAGGGGCGATAGAAAGCTCGCCCAGCAGGATAGAGCGCCGCAGACTCCCGAAGCAGCTTTTGAAGATATGATGAATCGCTTTAAGCAAAGTTCTGAGGAGCGTATGAGCGACATTAAAAAGAATGTTGACAATAAACGCAGAAGTCAGTCAAGAAGAAAGTAATAAAAAACCGACTTAGGAATTTGAAATGTTCCCAAGTCGGTTTGTTTTATCTTTTTTTAGTTTGTTTTTTCTGTGAGCTGTCAAATTTTCTTGCTCTGCCTGTATTTTTTCTACGGAAATTGCGATGATCCTTTTCGTTGTCCTTGTATCTGCGGTCGGATTTGCTGTGCGGCTTGCTGTCATAGGATTTTCCTTCATAAAGCTTTACCTTAATCTTTTGTCCGTTTATCTTTGTGCCTGTCATCGAATCAATGATGAAATCACAGTCAGCTTCGGGAACTTCAACAGTAGTATATCTGTCATAAATATCGATCTTTCCAAAGCTTTTTCCTGGCATACCCGTTGCTTCTGCCAAGGCTCCGAGAATATAATTCGGGGCAATACGGTTTTCTCTGCCGAGAGATATTTCAATCTTGCGTGAGCTGCCCCTTGATCTGCCCTTATCATCACGGGGGCGGAATACGGGCTTGATAAATTCGGGAACAGTCCGTGTTTCCTTTGAAATTCTCATTCCAAGAAGCGTTGCAGCAATTTGCTCTGCGGTAAAGCCGCTGTCTGTTAACCGTCCGAGAAGCTCTGTGCCATCGGGATATTTATCCGTTTCAATGTATCTTATTACCTTATCCAAAACACGCTCGGTTTTCTTTTCGATAACATCCTCTCTTGTCGGAAGCTCGCATCTTATTATGTCAGCCTTGGTAAAGCGCGCTATATCCTTAAGCTCATAGACCTGCTTTCTGCCGCTGACTATCGTGTAAGCTGTGCCTGAACGTCCCGCTCTGCCTGTTCTTCCGATACGATGGATATAGTATTCATTATCCTGCGGAATATCATAATTGAGAACAGCGTCAACATCGTCAACGTCAATTCCTCTTGCAGCAACATCAGTCGCAATAAGGATATTAATTCTGCCGCTTTTGAATGCGTTAAGCACCTGAGTTCTGCTCTGCTGCTTCATATCTCCGTGAAGCCCTGCCGCCTTGAAGCCCTTTGCAACAAGATTTTCGGTAAGCTCATCAACCATTGCCTTTGTGTTGCAGAATATCATCGAAAGCTTCGGCTCAAAGGCAATAAGAAGCATCTGAAGTGCATCGGTTTTCCTTCCCATAGGCACTTCATAGTAAAATTGTGCAACACCTTCGACCGTGCGGCTTTTCTGCTCAACTCCGACAACGATCGGGTCGCGCTGATATTCTCCCGTGATAGCCATTATCTGCGGCGGCATTGTAGCCGAGAAAAGCACCGTCTGACGTTCTTCGGGAATATATTGTAATATTTCCTCAATATCTTCTCTGAAACCCATATTGAGCATTTCATCAGCTTCATCAAGAATGACTGTGCGCAGCTCTTCAAGGTGAAGAGTGTGACGGCGGATGTGATCCATAACACGTCCCGGAGTTCCGACAACGATATTCACACCCTTTTTCAGCTGTACGATCTGACGTTCAATGTCCGCACCGCCGTAGATCGCACACGGCTTGACATAAGGGAGATATTTGGAAAATTTTGAGATCTCCTGCGATGCCTGCATTGCAAGTTCTCTTGTCGGGCAGAGTATAAGCACCTGCACGCGCCTTGCACCCTCGGGGTCAATTTTTGCAACAGCGGGAAGTCCGAAGGCGGCGGTTTTTCCTGTGCCTGTCTGTGAACGCCCAACAACGTCCTTTCCTTCAAGAAGAAGAGGAATGGCTTTCGCCTGAATTTCCGTAGCTTCCTCATATCCCATTTCATCAACTGCCCTGACAATCTCCTGCGGCAGTCCGAGTTCATTAAAAAGCATATTTTTTCCTTTCCACAATATGGCATTGGACAAAACACGCTCAAACATAACATTTCCGTTAAATTATTGCCCTATGCCGACGCATATAAATTTTTCTTTTTCAAAAACAGATGTTTATTATAACACAATATATGCCATATTGTCAACTGTTTTTTGTTGCCATTTTATTTTTAAAAAATACTTGACAAGACTTGCCTTTTTATTGTATAATATGTAAGTGATGTGTCGGTTATATGATTTTGAGCGGAAAATAAATCGGCATACATTGCCGCTGTGGTGGAATAGGCAGACACAAGGGACTTAAAATCCCTCGGTAGCGATA
>CAZUDC010000142.1:0-2540 GCA_964619105.1 uncultured Ruminococcus sp. | reverse complement strand
TCTACGGCACTGCCCTTGATATGGACAACTGGACAGGCACAACAGGTACAAACATTTCAGGTACAGCGGATCTTGCTCCGATTGACGAGCAGGAAAGAATGCTTATGGAGCTTTTCCCTGAAGTCAAGCAGGTAGGCATCCTCTACTGCTCATCTGAAGCTAATTCCAAGTTCCAGGCAACGAAGTTCGGCGAAGCTCTCTCCGCTGACGGAATCGCATTCAAGGAATATTCCGCAGCAGACAGCAACGAGATCCAGTCCATCACAAATACCGCTATCGGTGAATGTGACGTTCTCTATATTCCAACAGATAATACAATGGCTTCCAATACAGAGATCATCAAGAACATCTGCGTTCCCGCAGGTATCCCCGTTATCGCAGGCGAGGAAGGAATCTGCAAGGGCTGCGGCATTGCAACTCTTTCCATAAGCTATTATGACCTCGGCACAACAACAGCTGAAATGGCATATGAGATTCTCACCGAAGGCAAAAATGCAGGTGAAATGGAGATCCGTTATGCTCCCAACGTTGTCAAGGAATACAATGCAGAGATCTGCGAAGCTCTGGGAATCACTCCTCCCGAGGGCTATGTGGCAATTGCAGCAGAATAATCAGATTTAATGCGGAAACGGAGCTTTAAGCTCCGTTTCCAAATTAAATCTAATTAAATTTATTGAAAGGATAAAGAATTATGAATATTATGACGCTCGTAAACGCTCTGCCTGGTTCAGTTGCCCAAGGTCTTATTTGGGGAATACTTGCTATCGGCGTTTACATTACCTTCAAGATCCTCGATTTTGCCGATCTTACCGTTGACGGAAGCCTTGGAACAGGCGGTGCTGTTGCAGTCGTACTTATTATACATGGTGTTCCTGTGCCAATTGCAATTATATGCGCATTTTTAGCGGGTGCCCTTGCAGGACTTGTTACAGGTCTGCTCAATACACTTCTCGGTATCCCTGGTATTCTCGCAGGTATTCTTACCCAGCTTGCACTCTATTCCATCAACCTCGATATTATGGGTCAGGCAAATACCGCTATCAACGTTGATAAATATCCACTGTTTATGTCGCTTCGCTTTATTCCTGAAACAATACTTAAGGGGCTTCTTGCATTAGCGGTATTGATCGCCGTGCTTTACTGGTTCTTCGGGACGGAATATGGATTTACTATCCGTGCAACGGGCTGCAATGCAAATATGGCAAGAGCACAGGGTATCAATACAAAAAAATCCACAGTTATCGCACTTATCCTTTCAAATGGTCTTGTCGGACTTGCCGGAGGACTTCTTGCACAGTATCAGGGCAACGCAGACGTAAATATGGGACGCGGTGCGATCGTTATCGGACTTGCCGCTGTTATCATCGGTGAGGTTTTTGCAGAGCTTATCCTCGGCAAGCGTCTTAACTTTGTCGGCAGGCTTTCCTTTACCGCAATCGGTGCGATCGTATACTTTGTTGTAATTCAGATAGTTCTGTGGCTCGGACTTTCAACGCAAAACACAAAGCTTTTCTCTGCAATAGTAGTTGCTGTGTTCCTTGCAGTTCCATATATAAAAAATGCTTCAAAAAATTCTTTCCGCACAGCAGGAAAACATTCCGCTGAAATCATTCAGAAAGGCGGTTCGAAAAATGCTTGAAATCAAATGCATAAAAAAGACGTTCAACGCAGGAACGATTAATGAAAAAAAAGCACTGAACGGTGTAACCTTAAAGCTTAACGAGGGCGATTTCTGCACCGTTATCGGCGGAAACGGCTCGGGAAAATCAACTACGCTTAACGCAGTCGCAGGCGTTTGGCCCGTTGATTCGGGTTCAATAATCATCGGGGGAACCGATGTTACAGGTCTTTGCGAACATAAAAGGGCTAAATATCTCGGTAGAGTTTTCCAGGATCCTATGACAGGCACAACCGCTACAATGGAAATTCAGGAAAACCTTGCACTTGCCGCAAGACGCGGTCAGAGCCGTTCCCTCAAATGGGGTATCACCAAGCAAGAGCGTGAAGAGTATCATGAGCTTCTAAAAATGCTTGATCTCGGTCTTGAAGACAGAATGACATCGAAGGTCGGACTTCTTTCGGGCGGTCAAAGGCAAGCACTTACACTTCTTATGGCAACTCTCAAAAAACCGCAGGTTCTTCTCCTCGATGAGCATACTGCAGCACTCGATCCGAAAACAGCCGCTAAGGTTCTAGAGCTTTCAGATAAGATAATCTCTGAAAATAAGCTTACAGCACTTATGGTAACACATAATATGCACGACGCTATTATTCACGGAAACAGGATCGTTATGATGAACGAAGGCAGGATCATCTTTGAAGCAAGCGGCGAAGAAAAGAAAAAGCTTACCGTTGAGGATCTCCTCAAAAAATTTGAAGAGGACGGCGGTGCTTCTACAATAAATGATAGCATGATACTCGGATAAAAAACGCTCACTTGATTTTTCAGTCAAGTGAGCGTTTTGTTCAATAGTGAGCTTGCCCCGTCATTTAATGTGTCAAGGGTTAGGAATACGCTGATTAATACTAAACACCAATAA
>CAZUDC010000141.1:0-2543 GCA_964619105.1 uncultured Ruminococcus sp. | reverse complement strand
AAACAGCCGCAGACAATAAGCATAGACCTTATTATCCTTTGCGATAAAATATGTTATCGCTTCGTGCTGATGCAGTTTATTTCTTGACATACCCTCTGAATGACAGGTTACATCTGCTCCGCAATTTAAACATTTTATTTCTTCTTTATGCGATATATAATAAGCAGCCCATCTGACCTTATATCTTTTCATACAGCTTGTACAGAAACAGTCGATGTAGGTTTTATGCTTGCGATAAAAAAGATAATGTAAAAAATGTTTGCGGTACATATCAAGCACCATTTCGTCCGTCAGCTGCGGTGCTTCGGGTAATAATTCCTGTATTTTCATAAATTCACCTCCTTACAGCAAATCATCAAGCGACAATTCAAATATCGTCTTTTCCGGCGGTTCTGCTGTCGGCTCTGCATTGCTTGACATCTCTATCGGTGGAGTATCAGCCGCCGCCGAACCGATGAGGTTTATCTTCATTGTGCATTCTATATCCGCACCGTCAAAATAGAAGCTTACGGCCCTTTTATATGCGTCAAGATCGGATATACCGCTGTTGGTAATTCCTCCTGTAACTGCTTTTAGGCAATCTGTAAGCGTTTTGTCACTTTGGACTATCGCCTGTGCAAACTCTTCTTCCTGCTCGCAGAAGCTGACAAGTACCTTATGTACGTCCTCAAGCATTACTTTTTCGTATTTGCCACCCTTAAAGTTGTTTTTTTCATCATTAAGCTTTTTAATTGCTTTTTTTATCATTATTTTCCCTCCTGCTTGACATTTACAGCAATTTATGATACACTGTAAATGGACATTCTAAATGTTATTATTGTTCCCTTTTATTGCTTTTTGACCGTTCTTTTTAGAGCGGTCTTTTTTTGTGCAATTTTCAGCCTTTACAATTCTTTGCCATAATCTGCCCCCATTGCAAGAATCATTTCCTCGACTTCACGCTCGACCCAGTCTATAACAGGCTCACGGAGCTGACGCTTATAGTGGATCTTATATTCCTTTCGGATAAAGTCCTTTATCGTCTGCTCCCATTGAAGTCTGACCCACGGCTCTGTGCCGTCAACGTTGCCGATTTTTTTGCAATAACGCTTATACCAGGCATAAAGCACAGGATTTCCGACGCTTATCTCATAGCCGTATTTGTTCTTAGGTGCATACACTCTGCGTTCCTCACGTTCACGTTCGGCTCTGATTTCAGCCATTGTTTTTACGGTTCTTGCCATCTTTACATCTCTTTCCCGAAAATATACTTATGATACTCTGCTTGATTTTGTCAAGCTCTTCATCTGTGAAGCCGCATTCTCCCAAAAGCTGAACTGATTGAAGTATCAGCAAGCCGATGAGTGAACCGACTACCATACAAGCTGCAAATCCATACATTTTTATCATTCCTTTCTATAGCTTTGGCAGGTTATTTTTTGAATACTCGAGTAGCTTATCAACATCGAACGAGGGCTTGTCCGCCTCGTCCCGACATCCGTTATTCTTGCGGATAAAATTGCGGATGGTCAGGTTATAGTCGTTGTAGCTCTTGCCATACTGTTGGCAATACTCGTCAACCTCTTTTATATACCTGTCGGCGGTCCTTGCTCCGAAATCCTTAACAAGCCTTGAATATTGCTCACCTGTCAGCAAAACGTGCTTATATTCGCCGTATTTGTGTTTTTGAGGTTTTTCGGAATCGTCCGATTTTTTTCTTTTCGGTGCAGGCTTGTCTATCTTTTCAAGACGTTCGGCAGAGCTTTCAAGACGTTCGGCAAGCTTACTAAGTGTTACAAGCTGTTCAATCTCATTTTCAAGAGAATTGACCTGCTCCTTATAGCTGTTTATGATGTCATTCTGCTTACGGTATTCCGTTACGCAGTTTTTTATAATGTTGACAGCCTCTCCGAGAAGCTCCGCCGCACGCTGTTCATCCGTACAGCGGCTTACCTCCTCGAAAAATTCACGGACTGTCATTGTTGAAAGGCTCTGACGGCATTACCGTTCTTTTGAATTTATTTCTGACAGTATCAGCTAATGCCTTAGCAAGTATTTTGTCCTGAATTGTACCTTGTTCGCTATATATTGACTTTGCAACCATAAGAGCAGCGATAATGCACGGTATTTCAGTGACTGTTGTCGGCTTTACCATTTCTTCAATAAGCGTTTCGGTTCTTTCAATCAGACCTTTTATGATAGCGTCATCGTTATCAGTGGAAACGGCTTCATTCATAGATGATATAAACTCATCAGCGTTCATTTTATCATTCCTTTCTACTTTTTTGCATTTGACTGCAAAAACAAGTTATTGTGTTGCTTCAAGCTTTTTCTTAATAAGGCGGAAAAGCACCTCTGCACAAGCTTCTGTGGATGGCTTGCTGTATATTTCAATACGTCTGCCGCTTTCGGAATATGTAACAACATCGGGTTCTTTGTCTTTGATTTCGGGGATTTCATACTTCTGCATTGTATCACCTCCAATTATGTTCACTCACTTTGCCTGAGCAAATATAACATTATCTTCTTCAAGATCATCAAACGAAACACCACATACCTCGGCG
>CAZUDC010000140.1:0-2568 GCA_964619105.1 uncultured Ruminococcus sp. | reverse complement strand
AGCATAGATAATTTGAAGTTATCTTATGTTGTTTTATCATTAATACTATACAACAATTCCGCGGCTCATTCAATATATTTCCATTAATTTCTACATATATTACAATTTAATATACATCAATTAAGTAAAATCGACAAATTCAGTATTAATGGTATATAATGTTTCATATATCCATTTAATAAAGGAGCAAGATCAAATGACCAACTTATCGATATATACCGAAAACTTTATTGTCTACTGCAAATTCAGAAAAACACTGAACAGCAAAACTATTAAAGCATATTCCACTGATCTTAAACAGCTGTGGGCATATACAAACGGCTGTTTGGATAAGTCCTCTATCTACAAATACATATCATATCTGCACGAAACTTTCAAGCCCAAAACCTGCCGCAGAAAAATTGCCACTATGAAAGCCTTTATCCATTATCTGCTCATAGAGGACATCATCGAATGCAATCCTTTTGATAAGATCGAAACCTCATTTCGTGAGCCGCTGATTCTCCCTAAAACTATTCCTCTCAATATAATCAATGACATTCTCAACACTGCATACGCTGATAAAACCTCAGCACCTACCGATTATTTAAGAAAAACAAGTATTAGAAACATCGCTGTTCTTGAAATATTGTTTGCAACAGGGGCAAGAGTATCGGAAATCTGTTCACTCACTCCGGACAATATTGATCTGCCGAATCACTTTATCAAAATATTCGGCAAAGGTTCAAAAGAGCGCATTATTCAGATAGAAAATCCTGACGTTCTTTCTGCACTTACTGAATATTGCAAAGCTTTTCACAGCGATATTGAAAACTCAGGCTTTTTCTTTGTGAACAAGCTTCATAAACGCTTATCGGAACAGTCTGTGCGTGAGATCATAAACAAATACACCAAACTGTGCGGACACACCATACATATCACTCCGCATATGTTCAGACATTCCTTTGCCACGCTTTTGCTTGAAGAGGACGTTGATATACGTTACATACAGAAAATTCTCGGTCACAGTTCCATCACCACAACTCAGATATATACACACGTTGCAATGTCAAAGCAGAAAGAAATCCTGTCAGTAAAACACCCACGAAATAAGATCAAAATCTAATCAGGTTTATGATACTCTATTTTTCGGCATAATTCAGCATAGATCCGACAAACGGTATATTTTTCGGAATAAAAAAAGAACCCTGATATTATCATCAAGGTTCCGTGATTTTCAAAGGTATAACCGCCTCGATAACCGAAGATATCACTGCACTGGCAGGACCATCTTAATCAGAATTAGCCCTGTGCTAAACAATGAAATACTATTTTGCAAATGCAGGGCTAAACTTTTAAACAGCACTTCTGCTATAAAAATTTACTTAATCGGCAGAACCGACTGAATGACCTGTGCTGCAATCGCGTCTGCCGAAGCTATTGCGTGAGCATATACTCTGCTCGTTGTTGCGGAGGTTGAATGCCCAAGCCTTTTGGCGGTGGTGGTTATCGGAACACCGCTTGAAATCATAATAGAAGCATTTGTGTGCCTTAAACCGTGAATAGAGATCTGCGGAAGTCCATTATCCTGAATGAATTTATGGAACCAGCTTGTTACGGTTCCGGGATTTATCGGCTTGCCGTTCCAGGCGGTAAAAATCTTTCCGCTGTCGATCCACTTATCTCTCATTCTGACTGCTTCGCTGTCCTGCCATTTTCTGAACTCTTTTAGCATATCAATAATGTCCTGTCCGACTTTAATAACACGCCTTGATGAATAAGTTTTCGTATCATTTTCAAATACGCCCTTTTCGGGAAGATACAAAAGCGAACGCTGTATATTTATAGTGCAGTTATCAAAATCAACATCGTCCCAATTTAGTCCGTAGCACTCTCCCCTTCTCATTCCCGTATGCAACAGAAGAATAACTATCATATCAAAAGGGTGAACAGCTTTTTCCATAACCGTACTCAACAGCACTTCTGCCTGCTTTTCATCAAGATAATGAGTTTCCGTAAGCTCTACCTTCAGAGCTTTAATTCTCTTGCAGGGATTATTGATAATTACCTCGTTATATACCGCCGACTGTAGAATAGTTGAGCTAACTCTGTAATGATACAGGATAGTTCTTGAAGCAAGTGTTATCTCCTCGCTGTCAAACAGCTTCTTCATAGGGATCTTAAAATATTCCGAAAACTTTTCCACCGTTTCCTTGCTGACATTCTTTCCTGCTCTTACGGAATCAAGCGTTGTGGTAGCTATCCCAATATGCTTTGATAATTCGGGACGTGTTTCCGTCCTGCTCAATCGCCTGGCTTCGTCATTCGGTGTGCATTTCACATCTTCACGTTTTTCTTCCCGAAGATCATCAAAGAATGAACGCAGATGATACGGCTGTATCTGACCTATCTTCAAATGTCCGATACCTGGAAGAACACGCCTGAGAACGCCGCAATACCGTGTGTATGTTGTGACCTTTATCTCATTTTCAATTTGCTTGAGCCAAATATCATTGCAGTATTCCGCAAGTGTAATATTTGATGTAGTATAATAAAACTTGACACAATCCTCACACTAAAATATAATAA
>CAZUDC010000139.1:0-2569 GCA_964619105.1 uncultured Ruminococcus sp. | reverse complement strand
ATCTGACATCGTGCTCAATATATTTAGATGATAAACAGCAGAAGGTTGAGGAACCTCCGATGTTTCGTTTAGAAACGGCATATGAGAATTATAAGCAGACGGATCGCTTGGATGATATTGTTGTCATGTTGGCAAGTAGATATGAGACTATCTATGCGGATGGAATGGCAGAGGATAAGTCGGCATATCCCAATGTAGATATGATTCCGGGCGTGGAAAGAATTTCAAGCGCATATGTGATTAGCAACATGGGGGATTCAAAAGTGGATCTTTTTCATGACGATACGATGATTGAGATTGCTACGAAAGAAGAAAGCAATTTAGCTGTTTTTAGGATCAGTGAGAATGTTCTTTTGGTGGTACCGGTAAAAAATAATAAGGAATTTCGAGAGTGTATTGATTGTGTAGGGATTATGGAGAATGAAGACCCGGAACAGGTACTTACAAATGTGCAAATAATGCTTTATGACAAGAACAACAACGTAGTAATTGAAGATAAGAATGAGATTGAAGAAGTTTTATATAATGCTGAGAAGAAGGAAGCAAGTAAGAAGCGTTCTGTTTTTTCGAGGGGGTAAGAAGTTTTTATGGGAAAAACGTTGATTTTAACAGAAAAGCCAAGTGTGGCAAAAGAATATGCGGAGATATTGGGCGTTAAAGGGAGCGACACCGGACTCATCGAAAATGAGCACTATGTTATTACATGGTGTGTGGGACATCTGGTAAGGATGGCTTATCCGCAGAAGTATGATGAAAAATGGGCAAAATGGAATTTAGATGATTTGCCGTTTTTGCCGGAAAAATATATGTATGAGGTGATTCCGGAAGTAAAAGCACAATACAAAGTAGTTCATGAGCAGATGCATCGAAAGGACATTGATGTAATGCTCTATTGCGGCGATAGCGGACGAGAAGGAGAGGTTATCGGTCGGTTAATCCGAAATTACGGGGGAATACGTGCCGGAATTGAAGAACGTCGTGTATGGATTGATTCCTGTACCCGCGAAGAAATATTGCGAGGAATCAAACAGGCGAAGCCGTTAAAGGCATATGACAGGATTGCTGATGCAGGAATCTTACGCGGAATAGAAGATTATGCCATGGGAATAAATTTTTCCCGTGTGTTATCCTGCAAATACGGACATATGTTTAATCGAATAATTCAATCTGATAAGTGGAAGACAATTGCAGTTGGCAGGGTTATGACGTGCGTTCTCGGAATGGTGGTTGCAAGAGAGCGCCAAATTCGCAATTTTGTTGAAACTCCATTCTATCGCATTCTTGGGGCCATTGATGGCATAGAGGCAGAATGGAAAGCGGATGAGGGCTCTCGGTTCTATCAATCTGAGAAACTGTATAAGGAGAACGGTTTTAAGACAAAGGAAGATGCAGAGGTCCTGGCAAAGATGCTTGCGTGTGAAAAGGCTGTGATAGCGTCTGTGAATTGTAAGGAAAGCAGCAAAAACGCGCCGCTCTTATTTAACCTTGCGGAGCTGCAGGCAGAGTGTTCGAAACAATTCAAATTGACGCCGAATGAGACTTTAGAGATAGCACAGGAGCTCTACGAGAAAAAGATGACAACGTATCCAAGAACGGATGCAAGAGTGCTGTCATCGGCTGTTGCGAAGGAAATTAGGAAAAATATCGAAGGGCTTGCATCGATTCCGGAAATGAAGGGATACGTGGAAACGGTATTAGCCGGAGAGATGTATAAGAAATTAGCAGAAACAATGTATACGGATGACTCAAAGATAACGGACCATTATGCTATTATTCCGACCGGGCAAAACACCGGAGAAAAGTTAACGCCAGTACAGGCACAGGTGTATGAACTAATTGTACGTCGGTTCCTGGCAATCTTCTTCCCAGCTGCAGTTTATATAAACTGTAAGGCTGTAATAAAGGTTGGCTCCGAGAACTTCCATGCGTCTTGTCGAAAGTTAAAATCAAGAGGATATCTTTCGATAATGAAAATTGAAGAGGACGAAAAGATTGCGGAGCTTCCGGATGCCATCATGAAGTGGCAAAAGGGAAACACCGTGAAATGTATTTCCATGAACGTCGCAGAAGGAAAGACAACTCCTCCAAAACGCTATGATGCCGGTAGCATGATTTTGGCTATGGAAAATGCCGGAAAACTGATTGAGGATGCCAATCTTCGAGAGCAAATTAAAGGAACCGGTATCGGAACGTCTGCAACACGGGCCGAAATAATAGATAAGTTGGTTCGGATAGGGTACATAGTTCTGAATAAGAAAACGTTGGTCCTTACGCCGCATCGGGACGGGGAAGCAGTTTATGATATCGTGGAGCAGACACTTCCGGATTTTCTCTCTCCGGAGATGACTGCGAATTGGGAGACAAAGTTATCAATGATCGCTGAAGGACGCTTGGATGCAGCAGAGCATAAGCGGGAGCTGGAGGCATACATCCGGACAAAAGTGGATGAGATAAAGAACGGAAGTGTATCCTTAAGTGAAACAGAAAACGTCAGTACAGAGACGTCAGGGAGCAATTTTAAAGAGATTATTGGTTTAGTTGCTCCGGAAGTAGAAGTAGACTACAACCG
>CAZUDC010000138.1:0-2575 GCA_964619105.1 uncultured Ruminococcus sp. | reverse complement strand
TTTTTTATGATGATATATTCATCTGTAGTTTCTGTGACATAAGCGTTCCAGATATCGCTAGGACCGTACATCTGATTAGCTTTGGCGATAGTTCCGAGAACCATTTCGGGATGATTTACAAAATAGTTATTTACCGAAAAACCGTTTTCCGTTGTACCCTTTGACAGCCATTCCACTACTTCGAGCTTTATCTCGATAGGCCTATCACGCTTTTGGAAAAACAAAATATCCGACGTAACTTCCGTGCCTGCATTTGCCTTGAAAGCATTGTTCGGCAGACGAACTGCACCAAGAAGCTCTGCCCTCTGTGCGATATATTTTCTCATTTCGGGATTTTCCTTGTCCATTGTTCCTTTTGATGTTACAACAGCCAGCACACCTCCGGGGCGTACCTTGTCAATGGATTTTGCCACAAAGTAATCGTTAATATAGAACTTGTGCTTATTGTAGTCCTTGTCATCGACCTTGTAATCACCGAACGGAACATTGCCCACAACAGCATCAAAGCTGTCATTTTCAAACCTTGTTTTCTCAAAACCCTTGATTTGAATGTCTGCATCGGGATAGAGCTGTTTTGCAATATGTCCCGTAAGGCTGTCAAGCTCAACACCGTGAAGCGCACTTTCACGCATATTTTCGGGCATAGCTCCAAAGAAATTGCCGATTCCCATTGCAGGCTCTAAAATCTTTCCGCTTTCAAATCCAATGTTTGCAAGTCCCTCATAAATAGCATTTATGATAATGGGAGAGGTAAAATGTGCATTCATAGTGGAACGCCTTGCCGCCATATATTCATCATCGGTCAGAAGCTCTTTAAGCTGTGCATATTCATTGCTCCAGTCCTTGTTGTCGGGATCAAATGCCTGCGGTATTGCTCCCCAGCCTGTGTAGCCCGAAAGAACAGCCTGCTCGACCGGTGTTGCCGTTCTGTTTTCCGCTTCGACAGTATTCAGAGTGCGGATAGCTTCAACATTGGCGGCAAATCTTGCCTTTGGTGTTTTTACACCCAGATTATCATCGGTAATTACAAAATTTCTCGCATTGGAAGCATTATGTTCCACTGGAACATCTTCGGTCTGTGCTGTTGTTTGGGTTAAATGTTCCACCGGAACATCGGGTGCAACTTCAGCAATTCCGCTTTCGTTTTCTTCCACAACAGTAAAACCGCCTGCAAGAAAATCAGATATATCAAGATGCTTTGTGTTTCCGAAAAGGCTGTCGGCTTCTGTGAGAACAACAGAACTGCCGCTCATATCGGATATAGTAAAAAGTTCTCCGTCAAGGTCTATCATATCGCCTATCTTGGGAACATACTCCGACTTTTCGGACTTAGCCGAAGAAGCTTCTTTCTCCTGCACCTTGTCGGGATTGCCGAGGAAAATTCCGTTTCCGACAAGCTTATATCTGTCAATATTCTGCGTGGTCAGATATGTAATGCCGTCTGTCTGTTCCTCATAGAATACGCCCACATCATCGGGGGTAAATACCTTTTTCAGAAGTTACAGTATATTCACGGTCATTGTATAAAAATCTGTCCCCGACTTCTATCTCACTGCCTGACTTTTTTCTTTCGGATTCGGGCTGTTCAGCCTTTTCCTCTGCCCTGCCGTGTACCTTTTCAAAATCCATAGGCTCGCACTTTTCAATGTCATAGCCTGCTTCTTCCAGAATTATGGTGAATGCCTGTCGGAGAGAAATGCTTACGTCATCATATACTCCGCTGTCCGTCACGTTGAAATCGCTGTCATAAATGATATAATCATAGCTGTCATCGTCACGCTCGAACATTTCTGCATAGCCCACATTTGGTATCATAAATGCAAGTCTGTCCTCGGTTGCTTCAAATTCAAACATTCTTCCCTCAAGGACGGTGGTATTACCGTTCAGATCGGTAAAGAAATGCTCTTTGCAGAATCACTTCTTGAATCCTCAAAAAACTCCTGCACCTCTGCAAGCATACCCTGTTTTGTAGCAAAGGTATCACCCTCATCAGGATCGGGCATATCGTCATATTCGTATGTAAATTCCTTATATCGGCTGATAAGATAAGAAGAATTCAGATTGCTGAATGTAATAGTATTTTTAATGTGCAGGAAATCATCGGGCTGATCCTTTCTGCGGTCATATTCTTCGGTGAGAGTAATTTCCGACAGTTTGGAAAGGTCAATTTTCTGCTTTTCCATATCAAAAAACAGGTCGGTAACATCTGTCACTCCATAAGAATCAACAAAATATGCGGAACTGCCGTTCTTATCCTCAAGAACGATAATGTCACTTACGGAAAGGCTGTGTCCTCGGAAATCTTCGGGACGGTCAATGTTGAATTTAGTGAATATATTGTCAAGGACAGCCTTATGATAAGCTGTGAGTGGTTATGAGTGTGTAAATTCATTGTTTGGCAATGGGATTTATGATAAGATGCGTGCTTAAACATTTTGTAAATTAAATGCGAACAATTATAGCCTCAGCAAACAAAAAGGATCTATGCTTTTACACATAAATCCTTTAAAAATTATATTCTGATAGATTGTCAAGTCAAGTGCAACAAAATCATTGAAAAAATTTTTTGAGCACC
>CAZUDC010000137.1:0-2653 GCA_964619105.1 uncultured Ruminococcus sp. | reverse complement strand
ATTAGGAGGTTCTTTTATGGAATTAGCTTATGTATGTAAAGTAAATAAAGCCCCTTATGACCAATATATATATGATAGCTTTAGTAATCTATTATCAACGGAGATATTAGAAAACTCTAATAATCGTATATTATATGAATTAATAGATTATTTTAAGAGTTCAGTGAAAACTGAGTATGGAGAAGTTTCAGCTAGTACACTTTATGCAATGCTTATAGAAAACAAGAATGCCGAAAGACAAAAAGAAATTAAATACGAAATGATTTATAGAACTTTGGTATCTTTAAGAAAGAGTGGATTGACTGAATGCACAATAGATAATGCCGCCACAGTTACTTTTGGTTGTTGTCAGTTCTTTGTTGTAAGTTATAGTGAATATGAGAATTACGAAGAGAACGAAGATACTAATTACCAAAATTTATTAGTATAACTATCATTGAAAAAATTTCTATTCTATGATATAATAATTATAGAAAATGAGAAAGGGGATAGAGAAATGATAAATGTTACAGATTTATTATTTAAAGGCTATCTATACTGCTGTCGCAATACAAAGGACATTATAAGAAAAATAGACATAATATATTCATCTTATGACACACTACACGATATCATCGAGCGGCTCTTCAATTGATTTTTCTTAACCTATGCTATAATAACTATAGAAAATGAAACTTAGATGACCAAATATGAAAGGAGAACCTATATGGAATTTTGTGTTTTTAAAGGTTTAAAACCAGTTTGTAAGGGAAAGGGCGTTAAAGGACTTTATTACTTCTTTGAACGAATACTTTACAGCTATGATGACTTTATAGAAGATTGTATTACCGAGTATGGGGAAAACTATATTAATGAAATGTCTGAAGAAGAACTTATAAAGTTAAGATATGATATTTGTGAAACAGAAGCTATCGACGCATTAGCAAAACTAAGTAATAAGGGCTTTTTAGTCTATAAAGATTATTTAATTGAATTATATTAATACTTAAATAAAAGGAGATTCCTATGGTTATAAAATGATTGATGGAAAGAAAATAACTATTAAAGATTTTATTTACACTACAGAAAATATATATACAATTACAGATATTATTAAAACATATTGTGGTGATGAATTCGGACGTTATGTAGAAGACTATATAATGGGGTTAAGAGAAGAAATTAGTTATTCAACAGAAGAATTTACATATGAAATAGCAAGTTGTATAGAAGAGATTCCTATGGTTATAAAATGATTGATGGAAAGAAAATAACTATTAAAGATTTTATTTACACTACAGAAAATATATATACAATTACAGATATTATTAAAACATATTGTGGTGATGAATTCGGACGTTATGTAGAAGACTATATAATGGGGTTAAGAGAAGAAATTAGTTATTCAACAGAAGAATTTACATATGAAATAGCAAGTTGTATAGAAGATATTAAAAATTCCTATATAGATGGAGAAGAAACTGTGGCTAAACTAGAGGTTTTAATAGATGATTTAAAACTTCTATTAAAAGAATATAATCAATAAAAAGGCGCCCGTTGGGCGCCGCCACTGGAACTGGAAAGCGGAGCCCAACGGGCGGAGCTTGAACATTTCCAGCGGCTTATACAAGGAAGTTATTAATTAGTTATAAATAAAAACTATTAACAAATAATTCTTTTACTATTGATGAATTAGTAAATGGTTATTTCTATTGGTAGAAAAGTAAAAAGGAGTGAGTAAACCTTACTACATATTTAATGAAAATGAAAATGAATTATAAAGGAAATTCTAATAATGGATTAGGTTAAATCGGTTATTTCTAATAAAAATTCTCTATTGCTTCCTTCTTGTTTTAGATTAACTTTAAAAATGTCTTGATTTTTCCTTTAACCTATGATATAATAATTATAGAAAGTTAAAAAAACAATGCTGAGTTTTGAAAGGGGAATGTGGAATGTTAAAGAAAATTCTATCTCAAGAGGAACTTGAAGAAATTAAAACAGTAATAACTGCTGTTTTCCAAGGAGCTGATTTTATTGCTCTTAAAGAAGGTTATGATTATGAATATTATTTAAGTGAAGATGAAAATGATTTTTTCAATATTGAAGATTTTAAAGCAATGCTATTTAATGATGGAATAACAAATATAGATATAGCTTCTGGAATGACAAAAATAGTATTAATTCCAAATGATAAGGATTATGTTATTAAAATTCCAATTACTAAAATTGGAAATTATGAATATTATGAAAATGAAAATAAAAATTGGGTAAAAGGAAGATTGATAATGGCTAATAATAATTTTGGAGATTATTGTTCAATTGAAGAAAAACTTTTTAATTCTTTTGATAATGAAATCAAAGAAATATTTGCTGAAACTAAATTTATTACAAAAGTAAACAATTTACCAATTTATATTCAAGAAAAAATAAAAACTCCTTATCGAAAGAAAATTAATCAATTCGATCCAGACCATTATCCAAGTGATAGAAAAAGTGATATGGATATTCATTATGAATTAAATTCAATAAGTAAATATAATAATGAATTTCAAGAAGATTTTTGTTATGATATATTAGTAAATTATGGATTTGAATTTTTAATTAAGTTATTACAAATAATTGATAGTAAAGGAATTTCTGATTTACATTCAGGAAATTATGGATATAATAG
>CAZUDC010000136.1:0-2664 GCA_964619105.1 uncultured Ruminococcus sp. | reverse complement strand
AAACAGGTTTCGTATGAACCAAAATCTCATCCTTCGCAAAATCCTTTCCTTTTTCTAAATCTCTAATTATTCGTTAGTTTATTGAATTTCGATTGTTTAGATTTGATACCAATATCTGATCGTCGCAGGTCATGTCATGGTGGACAGACCTTTATCTCATCCTCCGTTTCATATTGTATTATATATGCCGGATGGGCACGTCTGTTCCTATTCAAACGATGTCTGGAGATCCGTTTGATTTTGATCAGGCTGCATTCATTTATCATCATCTCGATCCGTCTCAATAATGGATCGATGATTATTATTCACGATTTCTCGTCGTTTTTACTACAAATTAATAGTTAACACATCAGAAATATTTATATATCATGAAGATATCAAAGATTTTGTTGGGCAGGTAGATCAGTTGGAAGATCGTTACCTTGGCATGGTAGAGGCCGCGAGTTCGAATCTCGCCCTGTCCACCATTCTTTGATTATTCTTCAGTGTCATTCTCTATTGGTTTTTTTATAACTGTCAATTACATTCAGTGCCATCTTCTGTCTCTGAATTGCTTTCTAACGTTGTACAGATAGAATCTGCGACTGTTGTTGGTTCCCATCTCGAAAACTGTGCCTTCCCCCTCCATGTGTGTAAGGGCACGGAGTACCACCGCAGGTGACACCAGGAGTCTCTCAGATAGCATGGTTAGATTGGCACCGGGGCGGGCTGCAAGGACCTCTGAAATACGTCTTGGAAGGTCTTCATGTTCCCTTCCATCCTGAATCACGGATGGGCAGAATACGAGGAAGAAATCAGAAGTCTTGCACATCAGAGGAATCTGCCCTGTGCGGAGGTATGAGTCCTTTATGGCCCTAACTCCGCAGAAGTGCAGGTGAACCCTTCCTAGGTCTCTTAGGAGGTTTGCCAGCATCTTGTTACGTGGACATGTCGTCGCACCCATGTCCCATCTCTCCGGTTCTATCATGCCTCCAGGGGAGATCACGGTCAGGCATCTGTTCCTAAGTTCGACGGTCACATCCCTCATCCAAGAGATATCGAAGTGGATGGCCGCATTGAGGACTCCCTCTTCCAATGCCTTCTTCGGGAACTTCCTCAGAAGTCCTGTGCGGCCCTTGATCCTGACACGTGGATTGATACTATCCATGACCCTTAGTATATCATCCACCTGTTCAAGGATCGACCCCGTACATCTGTATACCTCTCCGTATAGGTCGGATACGATCTCAAATGACCAAGGACATTGATCGGAGATCATCAGTGCGAAATTGTTGTAGAGCCCTTCATCGGTTCTAAGAGGGAGTTCGCCGAACCGCATCGGTCCCAGGGCCTTTCTTATCATTGGTTCAGCAGTTCTGAAAGTAAGATCCTGTATCACCGACGTGAACGATTCGGACGAGGTCATGACGATTCTCAGGATGTTCTCTTTTAAGTCAATTCATCGGATTGTGTAAGATGTGATTGTTTCCACTGGAGAAATTGATTCGGTGTTTTCGGTACCATCCATGTTGAGTATCATCCATGATAGCTTCAGCTCAAATAGTCTCAAAGGCTATCTGGAATCTAGGTGAATATAATGGTTCAGATACCTGAGAATGTACTTGCCAAGATGGCAGAGCAAACCGCTGTCAAGACCCTTGTAACTGCATCTGCCGACGGGATGCCCCACGCCATTGTTTGTGGAAGCATCATCGCACCCTCTGCAGACAAGGTGGTTGTAGGAGAGGTTCTGATGAAGAGGGCTTCCGCCAATCTGCAGTCCAACCCCAAGGCAGCTGTTCTCGTCACTGTCGGAATGGAGTCATACGAGATCGTTCTGTCCAACCCTGTCCGTATCGCAGAGGGACCCATGCTGGAACAGATGAACGAGAATCTCGCTAAGGTCCATCTTCAGGCAAGGGCACTCTGGGCATTCGATGTGGCAGAGGTCTACAACGAGGGTGCCGTACCCGAGGCCGGTTCGAAGATTGCTTGATCCGGCAAATTAAAACTATTACCCGTCTCTTTGACGGGTATCATTTTATCTTCCTTGTGTAGATGCGCATCCATGGATTCGAGTGATGTCACATCGTGGGTCGATGCGAACCTTCCGGAGACCATCCTCCTGATAGGGGGTGTATTGGCCATCTTGATCGCTCTTTTCTACGTCAAGAACAAGAGTTCGTGGAAATACAAGGGGATGATGTTCTTAGGATTCCTGTTCGGTATCCTGATGGCCGTAGAGGCCATTACCACCTATGGGGAATGGCGTCTGGCAACATCTGTCTTCGTGGCGGTTGCCGCATTCGCTTTATTGATACGTCCTTTCCGTGAGGTGCATTTCGCCATCATCCTGTCCTTTTTGGTCATGGTGATAATCTATCTGGCCATGGGCCAGTTCGCGGGATATATGCTCTTCGACGAGATTGATCTGTCTGTATTGTCTGAAGGGTGGCCGAGAATCATAGTGGCGTTTATCGCCGGTGCGTTCGTATATATGATAACGAACTTCGCGGAGGGCATCGTCAAGATGTTCGGGAAGCTTCTCAACTTCTGGCCGATCCTGTTCGTCCTTGGTCTGCTCTGTATTGTGGAGGCGGGGTTGATGCTCACCGGAAACGGCTCGATCGCAGACTATATCAGTACCATCTGATGCAATAATCTTTCAAAAGGCAGGCTTTGGAT
>CAZUDC010000135.1:0-2666 GCA_964619105.1 uncultured Ruminococcus sp. | reverse complement strand
CTTGTAACCTGGGAAAGCGCGGACCCGGCAATTGTGTCCGTGGATAACGGAGTGCTTACGGCCAACGGCGTTGGCACCACCACCATCCGGGCTACCTACTATGACCGGCAGGTGGAATGTACCGCCGGCTGCCTGGCACAGACCCAGGAGGAGCTGGACAGCCTGGGCTTTGATGTCCTCTGCCAGCCCAAGCGGTTGCTGCCGGAAGTGGACCTGGAGGAGCCCTGCACCTACTTTGATAATGCGGCCCTGGTAGGTGACTCCATTGCCTACATGATGATGCAATGTGAGGCCAAGGGCAATTACCTGGGAGACCTGCTGTTCTTTGCCAGAGGCGGCACCAGCCTGAACGGCTTTGTCATGCACCAGAAAAACATCTTTTTCCAGGGCAAGGAACGGTACCTGGAGGATGCCATTGCCGTATCCCAGGTGGAGCGGATGTACATCCTTATCGGCTCCAACGACATGGTTTCCGATTCCCAGCGGGAGAATTTCTTTAACAACTGGGATATTTTGCTGGAACGCATCCGGAAAAACAGCCCGGATGTGGAAATTGTGATGATTTCCAACATCCCCCAGTTCGCAAATGAACAAGGGCAAACCGGCCAGTTCCGGGAATACAACACCAATGTGGCGGAATACAACGAAAAAATGCGGACGTATGCTGCCGAGAATGACTGTCTGTATCTGGACCTGTGTTACTACATCGAGGACCACTGCGGCAGAATGGCCAGAGAGTATAACCTCGACGGCTACCATCTGAACGACCTGGGCTACCATACCTGGATGAAGGTCCTGCGGTACTATGCCCAATATGAACTTGAAGGAGGAACTCTCTCATGAAAAAAGTAATTTCTCTGCTGCTGGCCCTGTCTATGGTGCTGGGGCTGGCTGCCTGTGGCGGCGAGAAGGAAGAAACCGTCGTTTTGGACATCAATGCCCTCTACGAAAGCTACACCCAGTATCTGCCGGAAATGTTTTTCCCGGATGAGGACACCCTGCTGAATTTCCTGGGCATCCAGGCATCCGACTGCGCACAGTACAAGGTGGCAATTTGCGCTGAGGGGCTGCGTGCCGATGAAGTTTGGCTGATTGAGGCAAAGGATCAGACTTCCCTGGAAACCCTGCGTCAGCTGGCAGAAACCCGCATTGCATCGAAGCTGGATGAAACCGTTACTTATGTGCCCGACCAGTATTTGATTGTGGAAAAGGCTGAGCTTTTGGTGCATGGTCTGTACCTGGCTCTGCTGATTTCTCCCGATGTGGAGGCTATGAAGGCCGGTTTCGAAGCCGCTGTCCAGTAAGCAGCCCGCAGGAAGCCGCCGCACATTGGTGCGGCGCTTTTTGTGAAGCGGTGGAGCGCCCACGGGAAGGGCGCCACTGAACGATGCGTATTTGGCAGAAGGAGACGGAAACATGAAAAAACGAAATGTGACAGCGGCCATCCTGTTCTGCGGTTTTTTGTTTCTTATCGCAGCGGGATACCTGCTGCCTACCACAGATTTTTCTGAAATGGAGAAGCGGTATCTGGCGGAAGCCCCTGATTTTCGTTGGAAGGCCGTGATCTCCGGAGATTGGAGCAGTCAGGCAGAGGAATACCTGACGGACCACGTCCCGGGCAGAAATCTGTTTGTGGGCATCAATGCCTATGTAGAGCTGCTGGCCGGACGGCAGAAGCTCAAGGATGTGTGGCTGGAGGACGGCAAACTGCTGGAAGCGCCTGTGGCGCTGGATGAAACAGCAGTGGCCCGAAATATGCGTGCTATCAACGCTCTGGCAGATGCGGTAGACCAAACGGTGTATCTTATGGTCGTTCCCTCCGCAGGCTGGGCGGCCGGTGTGGAAGGCTATACCGATGACGTGTCGTTGGAGGCCATCTATGCCGCTGCTGGTGAGGGCATTTGCCCGATTCCGGTGGAGAAGCTGTACGAGGGAAAGCCGGAGCTTTACTACAATACAGACCACCACTGGACCAGCCGCGGCGCATACCATGGCTACGTGGCCTGCGCCCAGGCTATGGGCAGAGACTACCGGGACGAAGCGGAGTTTTCTGTTGCGGTGACTCAGGGCTTCCGGGGCTCCACCTACTCCCGCAGCGCCCTGTGGCTGACCCCGGCGGAGACCATCGAACTGTGGCAGGGAAGCGATAACCTCACCGTGACAAACGGAGAAACCCAGGGGGTCCATTCCGGCATATTCTACCCTGAGCGCCTGGAGGAGGCGGATAAGTACACCGTCTTCCTGGACGGAAACCACTCCATTGTGCGGGTGCAGAACCCGGAAAAGGAAGGAAAGCTACTGGTAATTCGGGACTCCTATTCCAACTGTCTGGGCGGCTTTCTGGCGGAAAGCTACGGAGAAGTGGTGCTCATCGACCTGCGCTACTACCGCCAAAGCGTGTCACAGCTGATTACCCAGGAGGAATTTGACGACGTTCTGGTCTGCTACAGCTGTGCCAATTTCCTGACCGACACCAACCTGATGCTGCTGCGCTGACAGATACGATGTAAACAGACAACGTGAAAGAAGCCGCCCGAACACATCGGGCGGCTTCTTTCAGCAAATGGGTATGGATTTTTGGGTGGACTTATGATATGATGCCCCTGGCGTTAGCCTATTTTGCAGAAACAGAGGCGTTATATCTATGCAGCCACAGCGTCAGCAGA
>CAZUDC010000134.1:0-2669 GCA_964619105.1 uncultured Ruminococcus sp. | reverse complement strand
ATCCAGTGGGATGTGGATACACTATACACCCTGTACAAATGAATAAATGTCAAATAACTATGAATAAAGGCGAAACAAGGAGGGCTGCTCACGCAACCCTCCTTTGCTTATATCCGCCACTCCACGGTTATGCTGTTGTCCGCAATCAAAACCTTTTCGATAAGCAGTCTGGCTACCAGTTTGCGCTCGTCCAGTGTCGCCGCATCCCAGTTGTCGGCCAGAGCCATAATCTTTTCGTAGGGGTTTTCGATTTCGTCTTTGATTTCCTTTGCCAGTGTTTTCAGAATGGCCTCCCGTTCCGCGACCAAACCATTGATTTTGTCGTTGAGTATGGCAACGGTAGGGCCGCTGCACAAGGCAAGGTTATTTACCAGATTATTGATTTGCCCATCCAGTTCCACCAACCGCATCTTGGCAGCATTGTTCCCTCGGACAGATTTGCTGTCCTTGGTCATTTCCACCTTGGGCAGGGATTTCAGTTTGGCAAACAGTTCGCTTTCCACCACGCCCTCGATAACATCCGCGTATTGCGTGATGTTCTGCCCCTCACAGTTGTGGAGCAGGTCTTGTCCACGGCAGCGGAAGTAACGGTAGTCCTTGTACTTGGTCACGGTCATGCAGTACCCGCATTTACCGCACTTGACCAGTCCTGACAGCCAAGAGTGCTGCCCCTGTCCTGCATTGCCTATCTGTGAGTTTCTGTCCAATCTGTTCTGACAGCGCAGCCATAGTTCGGAATCCACAATCCCCAAATGGGGAGCCAAGGACAGGAAGTGGTCTTTTACATCCGTGTACTTGCGTTGGTTGGCCTCGCGTTTGCCGTACAGATAGCAACCGTTGACCCCGATAAAGTCTTGCAGGGCGTTGGTCACGGTGCATCCTCGGTCTGTGTAGTAGGCATATACATCTGCGTCCGCTCTGACATAGGCGGGGTTGCGGAGCAGGCGGCTCACTTTACCGCTGTCCCATGCCGACCCCTTTGCGGTTTCAAGACCAGCATCGTTGAGCCACTTGCTTATATCGGACAAGGTAGCCCCCGCACCGTACTTCTCATACATGGCGGCAATATAGGTCTGCTGCTGGGGTATGGGTTCCAGTTTGGTTTCCTTGTGCCCGTTATGCTTGGTCGACTTGCGCTCAAACCCGAATGGGGCAGGGCCGCCCAAGTACATACCGCGCTCCCCCCTCTGGTAGTAGTTGTCCTTAACGCGCTGCTGGATGGTCTTACGCTCCAACTCGGCAAACACCATGAGGATTTGCACCATGGCCTGTCCAACAGGGCTGGAAGTGTCGAACTTTTCATGCGTTGACTCAAATGTCACCCCGTACTCTTGGAACAATACCAGTAAATTAGTAAAGTCCAACAGAGAACGGGTCATGCGGTCAAGGCGATAGACAATGATTTTCTTTACCTTGCCCAGCTTAATATCTCGGATGAGGTCGGTAAAGCGCGGGCGATTGGTGTCCTTACCGCTATATCCTTTGTCTTCATACACCAACACCTTTTCGGGATGCTCCGCAAAGGCTTTGCAGTGCTCTACCTGCCCCTCGATAGAAATGCTGTCCTTCTTGTCCAGCGATTGACGGGCGTATATGGCCTCAAGGGCTTCTATCTCATTCATAGTAAAACGACCTTTCATAAAGTATAGATAAGGGACGCCGGTAACCGGCGTCCCTTGGGTAGTAGTCAAATTGCTTTCGGGCACTTGTAGAGTGCTATGTAGCCTTCGACCATTTGTCGAGCGATACGCTGACGCTCAGCCTCTTGTTTATCTTCATTCTCATATCTGGGACTGATATGCGTTACAGTGTACTCGCCACGACGTTCCGTGCGTACTTCACGCTCGTTACTCATGGGTTGCACCTGCTTTCTAAAAGTATTTATTCAATGTTATGTGGGCATCCTGCGCAGTATGCCGCGAGAAATATTCTCTACATATATAAATACCGATTTTTGAAAATTTATCTAGGGGTTAGGTGTTCGACCCCCCGTTTTAAGGTGTTCTACCCCTGTAATCAGGTCGTTTCTTCGTATATGTGGCCCAGAATGTAATCGGTGGCCCGCTGGGCCTTGGCTGCGGCGGACACAATCAGGCTCATATCGTTGCGCAGGGCCGACAGCCAGCTTTGGAGGTAGGCTACGCTGTTGTTGGCTGCCTCGCTGTTGTCGATGCCGCAGCAGCCGCAGAGCATGGCCGCGCCCAACTCGGCGCAAAGTTCCTCCTTGCTGTACTCGCTGTCCCCGAAAAACGCAGGCCCGCGCAGTCTGTTCAGCCGCTTGGGGTGGCCCGTGCTGTGGGTTAATTCGTGGAACAGCGTAGAGTAAAACTCGGCCAGATTGGCGTACAGTTCCTTGCTGGGTACAGATACCTCGTCAGAGGACGGGCGGTAACAAGCCTTGTCCTCGCCCGTGTAGCGCAGGCTCAGAGAGGTCTCGCGCTCCATGTAGTCCCTCACAACGATTTCTGCCGCTTCGATGGGGTCGTGCTCATAAGCCACTTGCTGTCTGCGGGGTTCCAAGCCCTCCACATCCTTAATGCTGAAAACTCGGTAATAGCGCAGGAAGGGGATTTTTACGGCTTTCTGCTCGGTCTGCCCATCGGGCTTGGTGACTTCCTTGGTGCTTTCCTTGAACGAGAAATACACTACCATGTGTGATTTGCTCCCCT
>CAZUDC010000133.1:0-2679 GCA_964619105.1 uncultured Ruminococcus sp. | reverse complement strand
GTGTCGACAATACCAAGCTGCATATTCGCCTCTTTAATAGCGGCGTGCGCGGCAGTATATGCGTCGCGCATTTCTTTTTCAAGAAGCTTTGCTTTGTCAATCATACCGACAGTTTCTTTAACAAGAATATTACGCTTTCTGTCAAGCAGCTCGTACCCCAGCTGTGCAAGCTGTAAGGATTTTTTTAATGCAAGTAAATTACCCTTTGTAGGTGACGGCATTGCCACGGCTATCCCCCCTTTTTTTAATAAATAAAATTATTTTAAGTACTGTTCAATCAGCTTGTCATCGATACGGTCAAGCTCGGATACAGGCAACAGCTTCAAAAGCTCCCACCCAAGGTCAAGACTTTCCTCGACCGTGCGGTTTTCGTTGAAAGATTGCGAAATAAATCGGCTTTCGAACTCTTTACCGAAATTTATATATGCTTTGTCTATATCCGACAGTTCGTCTTCGCCTATAACAGATGCAAGTGCGCGTGCATCCTGAACCTTGGAATAAGATGAGAAAAGCTGATTGGAAAGTGCCGAATGGTCAGCCCTTGTAAAGCCCTCGCCGATACCGTCCTTCATAAGACGCGAAAGTGATGGCAGAACCGATATCGGAGGATAAATTCCAGACTGTTC
Organism: uncultured Ruminococcus sp.; assembly: GCA_964619105.1. Classification (GTDB taxonomy): domain Bacteria; phylum Bacillota; class Clostridia; order Oscillospirales; family Ruminococcaceae; genus UMGS363. The sequence goes on along the minus strand of CAZUDC010000133.1, from coordinate 2,053 downwards.
AAGTCCTCTGTCGAGAACGATCTGACCCTCGGTGATATATCCTGTAAGGTCTGGAACAGGGTGAGTAATATCGTCATTCGGCATAGTAAGAATAGGTATCTGCGTGATCGAACCGTCCGATCCGTTGATAACACCCGCTCTCTCATAAATTGAAGCAAGGTCGGAATAGAGGTATCCTGGATAACCCTTTCTTGCAGGGATTTCGCCCTTTGACGAGGAAAATTCACGGACAGCCTCGGCATACGAGGTCATATCCGTAAGAATAACGAGAATGTGCATATTTTTTTCATACGCAAGATATTCTGCCGCTGTCAATGCACATCTCGGCGTAAGGATACGCTCGATTATCGGGTCGTTTGACAGATTAAGGAACATTACAACACGCTGTAAAACTCCGCTTTCCTCAAAGCTTCTGCGGAAATAATCGGCAATGTCATTTTTTACGCCCATTGCTGCAAAAACGACTGCAAAGCCCTGTCCATTATCCTCAGCGATTTTCGCCTGACGGACTATCTGAACGGCAAGCTTATTATGTGAAAGACCCGAACCCGAAAAGATCGGGAGCTTCTGACCTCTGATAAGCGTCATAAGAGCGTCGATCGAGGAAATTCCCGTATTGATATAATTTCTCGGATAGGTTCTTGAAACAGGGTTAAGCGGCTTACCGTTGATATCAGCGGTCTTTTCGGGGAAAATATCACCCAGTCCGTCAATTGGCTTGCCTGCTCCGTTGAAAACACGTCCGAGCATTTCATCCGAAAGAGAAAGCTCCATCGGCTTGCCCATAAATCTTGTTCTTGTATTTGTCATGGAAAGACTTTTAGTACCTTCAAAAACCTGTAAAACAACTCTCCTGCCTGATATTTCAACAACACGTCCGAGCCTTGTTGAGCCGTCCTCAAGGCGTATCTCAACGACCTCCTCAAAGGAAACGTTGTCAACATTGTCAAGCACAACAAGAGGTCCGTTGATTTCCTTTAATCCTACATACTGTAAGCCCATATCAGATAACCTCCTGTTCAAGCTTTTTTATTCCCTGTTCTATCTCGACATTCAGCAGGCGGAACATTTCGGGCTTATCATTAGGAATATCATACTTGACCTTGATAACCTTTTCAAAAAGTCCCGTTTCAAGCAGTACAGAACAAGTAACTCCTGCCGATATTGCTTTTTTCGATTCCTCATAAAGGCAGAGAATTGATTTCATCATCAAAAACTGCTTTTCAAGCGGAACGTAGGTATCATCCTTATGGTAAGCGTTCTGCTGTAAAAATCCTACACGAACAACTCTTGCAATTTCAATAACAAGCTTCTGGTCCTCTGGGAGAACGTCCGAACCGATAAGCTTAACGATTTCCATAAGCTTATTTTCCTCGTGCAGGATCTTTGTTATTTCAAGCCTGCACTTCATAAATTCGGGACTAACCTTTTCCTCGTAATATTCGCTGAGATCGTCCATATATTCGGAATAGCTGTCGTTCCAGTTTATGGCAGGATAATGACGGGCATAGGCAAGAGCCTTATCCAACGCCCAGAAGCATCGTACAAAACGCTTTGTATTCTGTGTTACAGGCTCTGAGAAGTCCGAACCCTGCGGAGAAACTGCACCGATAATAGTAACAGAGCCTTCCGCTCCGTTAAGACTGCGGACATAGCCTGCTCTTTCATAGAACTCGGAAATTCTTGACGGAAGATATGCAGGGAAGCCCTCCTCGGCCGGCATTTCTTCAAGTCTGCCGCTTATCTCACGGAGAGCCTCTGCCCAACGTGAAGTTGAATCTGCCATAATTGCGATATGATAACCCATATCACGGTAATATTCCGCAAGGGTAATGCCTGTATAAATCGAAGCCTCACGAGCGGCAACAGGCATATTTGATGTATTTGCGATAAGCACGGTCCTGTCGGTAAGAGCTTTGCCCGTTCTCGGGTCAACAAGCTCTGAAAATTCTTCCAGAACCTGCGTCATTTCGTTTCCACGCTCGCCGCAGCCGATATAAACGATTATATCAGCATCACACCACTCTGCAAGCTGATGCTGAGTCATAGTCTT
>CAZUDC010000132.1:0-2746 GCA_964619105.1 uncultured Ruminococcus sp. | reverse complement strand
GATTATGGCTGCTCTGCCTGAAATTGCCAAGAATGTTGCTGAACCTCTCAGCAAGGTTGATAAGATCACCATGTATGGCGAGGGCAACAGCGCAAAGCTGCTCTCCGACATCGTCAATGGCACCACTCAGGTAACCGAAGGCATTAGCGCCGGTATGGGCATCGACATTAAGAGCCTGATTATGGGCGCTCTGGGTGGCAGAATGGCTGCTGATAACAACCCCGTAGTCGTTGTGCAGCCTACCAAAGAGACTCCCGCCGCACAGGAACAGGAGCCTGAAAACGAGTAATTACGGCAAAGGGGTCTCACAAATACTGTGAGGCCCCTTTTGCAAAAGATTCTGGAGGATAACCATGGGATTTGGATTTGGAATGGGCTTCGATATGTTTGGTATCATGTTCACCATTGTATTTGTCTTGGTGATTGGTACTTTTATCGTGACAGCTATCAAAGGAATCGGTCAATGGAATAAGAACAATAACTCCCCAAGATTGACTGTACCGGCAACCGTTGTCTCTAAGAGAACCAATGTAACTCGCCATCATCATGGTGGAGCAAATGGTCATCACCATCATCATACCTCTACTACATATTACGTTACTTTCCAAGTCGAAAGCGGAGATCGCTTGGAGCTTCATGTGGCCGGTCATGAGTACGGAATGCTTGTAGAGGGCGATCACGGCCATTTGACATTCCAAGGAACACGCTACCTTGGTTTTGAACGTTAGTAAAGCAGAGGTTGGATATCAATGAGTAAAGAACCGGAGGAAAAGGCTGACTATCCCATTTGGATAGATCATACAGATAAAATTGTGTCTTTCAAAAGTGCAGAGGGCTTTGAGCAGTTGCATTTTTCTTCTCACGAAGAAAAGCTCGCTTTTGCAATCGACAAATGTTCCTCTGGTTATCGTATCCAATAAGGAGGGATCGAATTGAAGCTCTATATTAAAGAAAAGTTTTTTTCTTGGGGTGATAAATTTACCGTCAAGGATGAACACGGAAATGATAAATATGTGGTTGAAGGCGAAGTGTTCAGTTGGGGCAAAAAACTCCATGTATATGACATGAGCGGATATGAGGTTGCCTTCATTAAACAGGAGGTCTGGAGCTTCCTACCCCGATACTATGTTTTCTGCGGCGATGAACAGGTTGCAGAGATTAAGAAAGAGTTTTCTTTCATCTTTCCAAGATACAGTATCGCTGGACTTGGTTGGGAGATTGAAGGCAGATTCATGGCACATGATTATGAGATCACACAGGGCGGTCACCCCATTGTTTCCATCAGCAAAGAATGGATGACATGGGGAGATAGCTATGAATTAGATATCTCAAATCCAAATGACGAGATTGTGGCGCTGGCGGTCGTTTTGACAATCGACTGCGTAACGGAATCTAACTCCGGAGCAAGCGTTACAATATCCAGCAATTAACGGAAGGAGAAAAAATTATGAAATATGCAGCAGACTTTAGAGAAATTGCCCGTAATGCCCTTCGAGGGAAATGGGCTATCGCAGTATTGACTGGTTTTCTTGCTTCCCTGATGGGTGCTGGAATTGCCACAAGCGGAGGTGGTGGATCAAGCTCCAGCAGCAACAATTCAGGTAGCAATCTGCTTCAGGAGTATCAGGCAACTGAATTCTGGGTGCAGTTCCGTACCATTCTAATTGTAGCCCTTATCATCCTTGTAGTTTGGGTGATTATTACGATTATTATTGGCGGCGCAGCAAAGCTGGGATACGCTATTTTCAACCTCAAATTGGTAGACAACAAAGATGTGGCTGTTTCTGACCTATTCTCTCAGTTCCATCGCTTGGGTGACGGCTTCTGCATGAACTTCCTTATTGGGCTGTTCACTTTTCTGTGGTCGTTACTATTAGTTATTCCCGGCATTATTAAACAGTACAGCTACGCAATGACTCCGTATATTTTGGCTGAAAATCCCGGTATGACAGCAACAGAAGCAATCACTGAATCCCGGCGTGTAATGGATGGAAACAAGTGGCGCTTGTTCTGCTTGGGCTTTAGTTTTATTGGATGGGGGCTTCTGTGTGCCGCACCTACGCTGATCGCATTGGCAGTCCTGACCAGCAAGGCTGTAATCAGCGGAAACATTGCTGTTTTTCTGTGGCTTATTCCTTGCAGCATTCCGTCTTTTATTGGTTCTCTGTTTTTGAATCCCTATCAGGAAGCGGCCTACGCAGCATTTTATAGAGATGTTGCAGGATCTCCTGCACCTGCTCTGAGCGAAGGAATCAATACAACTGCTACATGGTCTGAATTTTGATTGAGATATGACACGGCCCCGGCTGTTACTCCGAAAAGGAGTGACAGCCGGGGCTTTTTTGTTTTTATCAGTACCACCACGGCAGTTCCAACCACACATTATCCAAGGCGAGTTCTTCCGTAGATTTTGCTCTGCTCTCAGACAGGTGGAAATGCTTCGCCGTTTCGTTTAACGGATGGTATACATCATCCTCAAAGCCGAAGCGATACCAGAGATATGCCCTTTCCCGGCGGTCAATTTGTTGCAGAGCGGTATGGATTTCTTCGTGGGTTTCTTTTGCAATATATATTTGCTCCGGATTTTTGACTCTGGAGTCAGCTATAAATTCGTGCTTGCCTTTGTTTTCGTCTTTAACAACTTCATCCAGACGGATGATGCTTCCCAGATTCTTCGCTTCAAAGGTGGGGTTCCATCTGCGGATGTAGTCCACCATAGCGTTGCGGATCGCCGGTGCTGCATAGG
>CAZUDC010000131.1:0-2748 GCA_964619105.1 uncultured Ruminococcus sp. | reverse complement strand
AGTAGGGGGCGGTGCCCTCAACATCCCATTCGTAGGGCGGGGGCATGCCCCCGCCCTACGAGTGGCATATTCTTCCCATTCCTGCATAGCTTTAACAAGCGAGGAGGGATGACGATGGAGGAGCCCAAGCTGCCCCATAAGCTACAGCTCAATGAGCGGCGGCAGCTGACCATGAACGGGGTGACGGAGGTGGTCAGCTTTGACGAAAATGCGGTGGTGCTGCAAACCGCCCTGGGGACGCTGATCGTCCAGGGTTCCCAGTTGCAGCTGAAGACCCTCTCTCTGGAGGGCGGCCAGGTGGCGGTGGATGGCAACATCTCTGCCCTTGTTTACGAGGAACCCCGGGAGAAGGGCTGGCGGAGGTTCTTTGGATGACCCCGGCGGTGGCGGCTTACCGGCTGGGGTGCAGCCTGATATTGGGAATGGCGCTGGGGCTTTTCTTCGGCTTTTTGCGGCCACTGAGCCGGAAATACCGGACGTTGTCCGACGGAATGTTCCTGCTGGCAGCGGCCTGGTGCTGGCTGTATCTCATGTTCGCTGTCTGCCGGGGAGACATCCGGTTTGGCTGCTTTCTGGCACTGCTGGCAGGTATGATTTTCTGGGAAGCCACTGCCGGAAGGGCACTGAGGCCGGTGTTTCGGGCAATATGGCGAATTTTAGGCAGACTTTTGCACCTTTCTCTGTTTCCAGTGAAAAAATTTTACGAATTCGGAAAATTTTTGTTTGCATCTGTGGGAAAATGGGTTACAATAAGAAATAACCATTATCCCACAAGAGGTATCTTTCATGGCAGAACAAAAAAATCCCCCTGTGAAGAAAAAGGTCGTTGTCCGGCCCGCACCGCCCCTGCTGAAAATCGCCATTTGTCTGCTGATCCTGTTTTCCATGGTAGCGCTGGTGGCGCTGCGGTGGGTGCACAATGGCATTCAGGCGCAGACCGAGGCGCTGACCCAGGAAGCCGCCGCCGCCGAAGCCACAAACGCTGACTTACAGGAAAAAATTGCGGATCTGGGTTCGGTGCAGAGTGTGAAGGATATTGCCCGGGAGGAATTGGATCTGGTGGATCCGGATACCGTTCTGGTGGATCCCCAGTAATACAAGGATACAATTTTGGCAGCCAGCCGCTGCTGTAACATATGGAGGAAGCAAATCATTTATGGAGTTAACCGTAGGAGCAGTCTTAGAAGGCAAAATCAAATCCATCACCAACTTCGGCGCCTTTGTGGCCCTGCCGGAAAATAAGACCGGTATGGTACATATTTCCGAAGTTGCCAATACCTATGTCAGTGACATTCGCCAGCACCTGACGGAAGGGCAGGATGTGAAGGTCATGGTCATCGGCCTGGAAAACGGCAAGATCAACCTGTCCATCAAGCGTCTGGAGCCCAGACAACAGCGGGAAAACGGCGGCAACCGCCCCAATAATTTCCGCCGGGAGAATAATGGTGGCAATTTCCAGCGCCGGGATGGCAATGCTTCTCAGGCAAAAGATCAGGCCAGTCGCCCCCAGCGTGCCCCCATCCAGCCTGCCGCCCCCAAGACTGCTGATCAGCTCTTTGAAGAAAAGCTGAAGGCCTTCATGTCCGAGTCCGACAGCAAGCTGGCCGGCATGAAGCAGTATGCCGATCAGGGCCGCAGAAGAAGACGCTAAAGTATGTCCAACCGAACTGTCGTCATCACCGGCGGCTCCCGGGGCATTGGAGCCGCAGCGGTGGAATTGTTCGCCGCCCGGGGTGACCGGGTGTACTTCCTGTACGAAAAGGAGCACGATGCCGCCAAAGCCGTGGCAGAGCGCACTGGTGCCGCCGCCATCTGCTGTGACGTATCCGACGGGGAAGCCGTGAAGACTGCGTTTTCTCAGATCCCGGAAGTGGACGTGCTGATTTGCAACGCCGGGACTATGTGGTTCGGCCTGCTGTCCATGATGCCGGAAAATGACTGGGACCGGCTCTTCAACGTCAACGTCAAGGGCATCTACCACTGCGTCAACGCCGCCATGCCTGCCTTTTTGCGCAAACATGCGGGCTGCATCATCACCGTGTCCAGCATGTGGGGGCAGGTGGGGGCTTCCTGTGAAGCGGCTTACTCCGCCACCAAGGGTGCGGTCATCGGCCTGACCAAGGCGCTGGCCAAGGAACTTGGCCCCAGCGGCATCCGGGTCAACTGTGTCGCTCCCGGGGTGATTTTGACGGATATGTGCGCCAGCGTGGATCCGGAAATTCTGGCAGAAATGGCCCAGGAATCTCCAGTGGGCCGCAACGGCACCCCTATGGATGTGGCAAAGGCCTTTGCCTATCTGGCGGAAGCGGATTTTGTTACCGGACAGGTGCTGCCGGTTAACGGCGGCTATATTATTTGAAAAAATATAAGGAGATTCACCATGAAGATTTCCATTGGCTGTGACCACGGTGCCCTGGCACTGAAAGAGAAGGTAATGACCCACCTGCGCCAGCAGGGCCACGAAGTTCAGGACTTCGGCACCTACACCCCGGACTCCTGCGACTATCCCGACTATGCCGCTGCTGCCGCCCGGGCTGTCGCCTCCGGCGAATGCGACAAGGGCATTGTCCTGTGCACCACCGGCATTGGCGTATCCATTGCCGCCAACAAGATCCACGGAATCCGCTGCGCACTGCTCAGCGACCCCCTCTCCGCCCGGATGACCCGGCTCCACAACGATACCAACATGATGGCCATCGGCGCCGGTATCGTCGGGGAAAATCTGGCACTGGAGATCGTGGATACCTG
>CAZUDC010000130.1:0-2758 GCA_964619105.1 uncultured Ruminococcus sp. | reverse complement strand
GGGTTCATTCATAATGATTCTCAGATTATTGTTTTAAGCGAAATTGCAGCAATGGCATTTGCTGCTACGTTAACGAAATTTCCATATTCTCCATATATTTTGGATGTTTTTCTGGTATATGGATATTCTCCCGAAGAAGCTAGTGGTCTTTACGATGAAATTATGGGAGATATTGGAAAACGCACGATTGAAGAAAAGGAGTGATGATATGAGCATTAGAATACCGTTGACCAAAGTAAAAGCAACTGTAAAACAGTGTTTGCTCAACTTGGGTCTGAGTGAAGAACAGGCTGAAGTTTGCGCAACCGTTCATACAGAATCTAGTGCGGATGGCGTAGAAAGTCATGGCCTGAATCGCATTCCGCGATTTATAGAATACGTCCAGCGAGGATGGGTTGATATCAACGGAACCCCGGAACTTATCGGAACTAAAGGTGCAGTTGAAAATTATGATGGACATCTTGGGATTGGTATTACAAATGCAATATTCTGTGCAGACAGAGCAGTAGAGCTTGCAAAAATACATGGAATTGGATGTGTTTCTTTAAGGAATGCAACACACTGGATGCGTGGCGGTACTTATGCATGGCGCATGGCCAATGCTGGTTATGCTGGAATCAGCTGGATTAATACAGAAAGTTGTATGCCATTATGGGGAAGCGACATACCGAGTGTGGGGAATAATCCGTTTTGCATTGCACTTCCAAGAGAGAACGGTCCGGTTGTAGTGGATATGGCTATGAGTCAGTATGCATACGGTAAAGTTGGAGCATATCGTCTTGCTGGAAAGGATCTTCCATATCCGGGGGGCTTTGATACAGAGGGGAATCTTACATGTGATCCAAGAGAAATTGAAGCAAGTAAGAGAATTCTTCCGACTGGTTACTGGAAGGGCAGCGGCATGGCACTTGCATTAGACATGGCAGCAGCAATGCTTGCAAATGGTTATTGCGGTACTGACATGGATTCAGAAGGGAAAGGTAGTTGTACAAGTTGTTGCCAGGTGTTTATTGCATTTGATCCATATCTTTTTGGAGATAAGAAGCAGATACAAGAAATGTTTGATAAACGTATCGATGCAGTTCATGCAAGTCATCCGGTAAAACAAAGTGATACTGTAAGATTTCCGGGAGAAAGTACCGTAAAACGTCGAGAAGACAGTATGATTTATGGTGTCTCTGTAGATGAGCAGATTTGGGCTCAGATTGAGGCAATCGCTGCGGGTGATATGAATACAACGGATATTTCATGCTTGTAAAGAACAGGAGGAGATAACATGTTCTTTTCAAATATTAAAATCGCAGAAAAATATAACTATTTAGATGAAAAATTTGTAAAAGCATACCACTGGTTAGCAGAAACAGATATTCTTTCATTGGAAGTAGGAAAATATCCAATCGATGGAGATAACGTATATGCATTAGTGCAGGAATATACAACAAAAACTGCAGACGAAGGATATTTCGAAGCACATGATGATTATTTTGATATTCAGTATGTTGCGGCTGGAAGAGAGATGTTTGGCGTATGCAATAGAGAAGGTCTTGTAGAAAGAGAACATCCAGAAGGAAAAGATTTGATTTTCTATGAAGAACCTGAATATTGTGGATATGTATTTTTGGGAGAAGGCGATGCAATTGTTGTTGCTCCGGAAGATGCACATAAGCCACGTGTTAATGCTGGTGAACCTTGCAATGTGAAAAAAGTTGTTGTGAAGGTTGCAGTATAATTAGTTATTAACTTATATGATAAAGATTTCTTAGTGAAGCCGTTATTTACGGAAATTGTAAAGTTCGAAAAATTTCGTTGAAATTTTTCAAATAAAAATTAGGAGGATTAATATGGAATTTGTAATTGGTTGTTTACTTATTTTTACGTTCTTTGCACTTGCTTATTACTGTGTTAAAGGACACAACCTGATGATTGGTTTCTTAATCATCTCTGTTGTATGGACTGCTCTTTCTATTCTTGGTGCAACATTTGCTTCACCAGAATTCATCGCTGAAAATCCTATTTTACAGTTTGACGGCGGTGTTGTTGCAGCACTTAACCAGATTTTCCAGTCTGCTCCAGAAGGCTGGGGAACAACTTTAGTTAACGTTTGTTGGGGTGCTTGGTTCGGTCGTGTACTTATGGAAACAGGTATTGCTTCTACTTTAATTCGAAAAACAGTAGAACTCGGTGGTGACCGCCCAATGGTTGTTATTGTGCTCTTAAACATCGTTACAGCATTCATCTTCACAGCTATGATGGGTGCAGGTCCTGTAATTGCTATCGGTGTTATCGTTCTTCCAATCCTGATGAGCTTAGGTATTCCAAAAGCAATCGCTATGTTTACATTCATGGCAGCTGTTTCAGGCGGTATGTACCTTAACCCAGTATTACAGTTCTCTCAGTTAAGAGCATTTATTCTTTCTGCAGATCAGATGCCAAACTTCTCATTTGGTTGGTATGCATCTCATTTTGGATACTATGCACTTGCAATCACTGTAATTGTAACATGTATTTTAACAGCTATCTATTTAAAAGCAGGAAAACGTAGCCACGCATGGGCAGCTCGTCCAGCTCGTGGAGAAGCTCAGAAAGATGCTCCAATGATCGCTCTGATTCTTCCAATTGTTCCTGTAGTTCTTAAAATTGCATTCGACTTCTCCGTTATCGGTGGATTCGTTATTGCAGGTTTCGCAGCATTATTCATCTGCGGAAAAATGAAAGGATCCTTCAAAGAAAACTGCCAGCTTGTAAACAAACTTTACTA
>CAZUDC010000129.1:0-2791 GCA_964619105.1 uncultured Ruminococcus sp. | reverse complement strand
CCTCTGAGCATGGTTGCTCCAGCTTCTTTTACAGCGTGAGCGGTTGTGAGGATCTGTTCCTCGCTTTCAACGGAGCAGGGACCTGCAATGACCTGAAGTGAACCATTGCCGATTTTTCTTCCACCAGCCTCGATAATAGTGTCATCGGGGTGGAATTTGCGGTTAGCTTTTTTGTAAGGCTCTTGAACGCGCTTGATTTCCTCAACGCAGTCCTGAGCATAGAGATTGTGCATATCAACGGCAGAGGTATCACCGATAAGACCGATGATGTTTTGTGCAACGCCCTTGATATGGTTAGTTTCAACACCCTGTGCTTTGAGAAGCTCGTCAAGCTTCTGCACGGATTCAGCTGATGCGTTGTTCTTCAGAATGATGATCATAATTTTTTCTCCTTAATTCCTTTTTTTATGTAATTTCCTTAATGTACTATTGTGCAGTCGGGAAGCTGCTCGGAAAGATATTCCATATCAGCCTCGGGAATATCCAGACCCTGCATATAAAGCTTTTTCAGCATAATGAGTGAGGCAGCAGGACGGACATTAGTGATCGGGTTATCACTTATTTTCAACCATTGCAGTGAGGAAAGCGACATGAGCTGCTCTATTGAAGCGACGTTGTTGTTTTCAAGATACAGTTCGTTAAGTCCTTCCATCGAGATAAGCGGAGTAAGGTCGGAAATATTATTATTCTGTAAATGCAGGCTTATCATTTTGTTCATTCCGCTCAAAGCCGAAATGCTTTCGACGCTGTTATCGTTTATTCGCAGATATTCAAGCTCCTTTATACTTGCAAGCGGAGTGATATCTGACACCTTATTGCAGGAAATATCCAATGCACGCAGATTATAAAGACCGTCTATCGGTGAAAGATCGCTTATACTATTCGAACGCAGATACAGGCTTTCCAGTCCCACAAGACCTGCGATCGGTGAAAGATCCTCAATATTATTCTTGAAAAGTGAAAGATTTTTCAGATTTGTAAGTCCCTTCAGCGGAGAAAGATCGGTAATATTGTTCTGATATATCTGAAGCTCTGTGAGATTTACCATATATTTAAGCTCGGTAATATCTTCATCGTTAAGCTCCATATTGCTTAAAGTAAGAGTTGTAAGGTCAGTGCTGTATTCCTTGCCCTTTATCATAATTGTTGCGGGCAAATCAGCCATAACTCTTTCTTTTTCAGCGACAGCCTCGCTTACGGCGGGGTTATCCTTGCCATATAAATAGTCGTTTTTATTTTTTATTTTAATGTCGGGAACAGTCTGCGCTTTTAGAGATGAAACATCATGCTCAAGAGATTCTATCTGCGAAAGAAGCTCGGCATTATCGAGCCGGATCTCTTCCTCGGCATTTTCGAAAAGTGAGCAGGAACAAAGAGTTAAGCATATAACAGCACAGGAAAAAAGTGCGGCTACTTTGGTTCTATTCATAAAAAAAGATTCCTTTCTTTCTGAAAATCCCTAATACATACACACTAATTATATACCAGTTTTGCTCCAAAGTCAAGCTATGGAATAAAATTTTAAAGATTTTGTCAACTAAAGCTGATAATTGCGGCCTGAGTTGACTTTTCTGCATAATTTGAGTGAAATGCTGCTTCCTCAGATTTTGCGTTTGTAATGTATGTAGATATATTGATACATTTAATTGTGTTTTGTTGATTTTGCACAAAAAGCCTTTTACGGATAAAACAAATCTGTGCAGATAAACAAAATAGCAAAAATGAAATGAAAGAAGAGAACTGTAGAGAAAATGAGCAAAACAAAGAGAAATCAAGAGATTGAGCGATATATTTTAAAAATTCAGCAAAATGACTATTGACAAAAGGAATTTCAGCGGTTATAATAAACAATGTTGTGTCCGACGTGTATCAGAATGTATGTGGAGTTGCCTGCATTGAATGATATCAGTTCGGCAATATCTACAAAATATAAAGGAGAATGACTATGTCAACTTATATGCCTAAGGCTAACGAAATCAGCCGTAAGTGGTATGTTATTGATGCAGAGGGCAAATCCCTCGGTCGTGTAGCAGCAGCTGCAGCAGCAATCCTCAGAGGCAAGAACAAGCCTACATTCGCACCTCATGCAGATTGCGGAGATCACGTTATAATCATTAATTGTGCAAAGGCAGTGCTTACAGGCAAGAAGCTTGAGCAGAAGACCTACAAGTGGCACACAGGCTGGATTGGTGGACTTAAGGAAACCAAGTACAGCGATATGATGAAGAATAATCCGGAAAAGGCAATGACAATTGCTGTAAACGGAATGCTTCCGAACAACACACTTGGCAGAGCAGCACTTACAAGACTCAGAACTTATGCAGGTGCAGAGCATGAGAATGCAGCTCAGAAGCCTGAAATGATTGAAATATAAGGAGGAAGCTTAAATGTACGAATCTAAACAGCCTTATTTTTACGGCACAGGCAGAAGAAAAAGCTCCGTTGCAAGAGTAAGAGTATACGCAGGCAGCGGTAATGTAACTATCAACGGCAGAGATATTGATGATTATTTTGGACTTGAAACACTCAAGCTCATCGTAAGACAGCCTCTTGCACTCACAGAAACAGCAGATAAGTTTGATATTGTCTGCACAGTAGCAGGCGGCGGCGTAACTGGTCAGGCAGGAGCTATCCGTCATGGTCTTTCCAGAGCTCTCCTCCAGTATGACGCAGAGCTTCGTCCTGCTCTCAAGAAGGCAGGCTTCCTCACAAGAGATCCAAGAATGAAGGAAAGAAAGAAATACGGTCTCAAAGCAGCTCGTCGTGCTCCTCAGTTCTCCAAGAGATAAAA
>CAZUDC010000128.1:0-2811 GCA_964619105.1 uncultured Ruminococcus sp. | reverse complement strand
ATATAATAAAAGTATGAAAAATTAATATTTTTCCATTTTATTCAAACGGTTCAGATCTGAATTTCAGAAACAATTTATGTTATTATAACATATGATCGCATTATTTTCAAGAACTATTGCCAACATTATTATTTTTTTTGACATAATCTTTGTAAATTCTTGCATTTTTCTGCAGAAAATGGTATAATTTTAAAAAAGGCAGGAAGTGAACATATGGAATTATCAAAGCAACACCTTAAGCTCCTTTATATTGCAAAAATACTGTATGAAGAAACAGACGAGAACAATTCACTTTACGTAACAGACATTATTGAAAGACTTTCCAAATACGGAATTAATGCCGAACGCAAGTCAATTTACAAGGATATGAAGTATTTGCAGATGTTCGGACTTGATATTGTAATGGAAAGAAATCATCGTAACAGCTATTACCTTTCAAGCAGAGAATTTGAACTTGCAGAGCTTAAGCTTCTAACAGATGCGGTATGCTCCGCTAAATTTCTTACAGAAAAGAAGTCTAAACAGCTGCTTGAAAAAATAGGATCTCTTGCAAGTGTTAATGACGCAGCACTTTTAAAACGTCAAGTCATAGTGGTTGACCGCATAAAATCAATGAATGAACAGATCTATATTAATGTTGACACTATACATAAAGCTATCAACAGCAAAAAGCAAATATCATTCCGTTATTTCGATTACAGCGTCAACAGAACAAAGGTTTACCGGGATGGGGTAAGAATATGCTCGCCATACGCTCTTACATGGAATGACGATAAATATTATCTTATATCATACTATCTCAAATATCCCGAAAATTTCACAAATTTTCGGGTAGATCGTATGTCTAATATTGAAATACTGGACGAACCTGTTATTAAATCTCCTAAGGAGCTGAATGTGTCCGATTATCTAAATGCGACATTTTCAATGTTCAGCGGTGAAACTGTTGAAGCCGAGCTTAAATTTGACAAAAAACTTGTCAATGCGGTTATTGACAGATTTGGCAGAAACGCTGAAATTAAAAAGCTTGATGAAGATCATTTTAAGATAAATGTCAAAATCAAAGCACAACCGCCGTTTTTTGCTTGGCTGTTTCAGTTTGGTAAAGGTGCTTCTATAATATCGCCCGAAACACTAAAGAACGAATATGCCGCTATGCTTAAGGAAGTTATAGAAAATTTAGATCAGGAGTGTTTAAAATATGGAAAGCAGAATAAAATCAGTTCTCGAAAGAAAAAACAGAGGTTATAACTGTGCCCAGGCAGTCGCATGTACATACTGTGACCTTGCAAGAATTGATGAAAAAACAATGTTCAAGCTTACGGAAGGGTTTGGTGCAGGCTTTGGCTCAACAGAAGGAACCTGCGGAGCAATATCAGGAGCAGTTGTGCTTGCAGGTATGAAAAACAGTTCAGCAATGCTTGAAAAGCCTGATTCAAAGGGCTCTACCTATAAAATATCACGGGAAGTAATGGATAAATTCAAATTAGAGGCAGGAGCAACGATATGCCGTGAATTAAAGGGGGTAAATAGTCAAAAGATGCTTTTTTCTTGTGCTGACTGTGTTCGCACTGCAGCAAAGATAGTAGAAAAAACCGTTTTTCCCGAATTTTTCGGAAAATAATTCTATACTTTATGCTCCAAAGTCTTTCTTTGGAGCATTTTTTGAATATTTACCGAAAAATTAATAATAATATCCTTATATTTTATTGAAAGGCATGAAATATAATGGAAACAATAGCATTTTTCGATACAAAGGCTTACGATAAGGAATGGTTCGTAAAGCTGGGAAAAAATTATAAATTCAAATTTTTTGAAACCAAGCTTACCTCTGACAGTGCCGAGCTTGCCAAGGGGTGCAGAGCAATAGTCGCATTCGTAAACGATACAATCGACTGTTGCACAATAGACAGACTATGTTCGATCGGCGTTGAGCTTGTCGCGCTGCGATGCTCGGGATTTAACAATGTTGATATAAAATACGCACACAATAAAATCAAGGTAGTCCGTGTACCGACCTATTCTCCCTACGCTATAGCCGAACACGCTATGGCTATGCTCCTTACACTGAATCGTAAAATACACAAGGCATATAACCGCACAAGAGAATTTAATTTTAGTCTGAACGGTCTTACAGGCTTTGACCTTTACGGAAAAACAGCAGGAATTATCGGAACAGGACAGATCGGATGTATTTTCATGAATATATGCAAAGGCTTTGGTATGAAGGTAATAGCCTATGATCCATATCCTAAAAATGGCGCTGATATAGAATATTTTCCACTTGATGACCTGCTCAGAAAAAGTGATATTATCTCACTACACTGTCCGCTTACTCCAGGCACAAAATTTCTTATAAATGATGAAAATATAAATAAAATGAAGGACGGAGCTTTTATCATAAATACATCAAGAGGAAAGCTTATCGACAGTACCGCACTGATATCCGCTCTTAAATCAGGCAAAATAGACGGTGCATGTCTTGACGTTTACGAGGAAGAAACTTCTTTTTTCTTTGAAGATTTATCCGGAGAGGTTATAGATGACGATGAGCTTACCGTACTTGTTTCAATGCCAAACGTGATCATAACTTCACATCAGGCTTTTCTTACTGCAGAAGCCTTGAAAAAGATAGCAGAGGTAACGATCAATAACCTTGATAGCTTTTTTGACGGAAAACAGTTAGAAAACAAAGTCAAATACAAAAAATAAAAGACAAAATTCTATATGGGTGCAGAAGGATTTCTGCACCCATATCAGTCTGTCGAAAAAGTCACCCAAAAGGGTGGCTTTTTTGCGTCAGATGTGGTA
>CAZUDC010000127.1:0-2914 GCA_964619105.1 uncultured Ruminococcus sp. | reverse complement strand
TACCAGGGCAGAGCTTAACGGCATATATACAGACGCTGAACGTGAGCTTATGCTGAAAATAGTTATGTCGGGAAATGCCTTTGCTCTTGCAATGGACGAAAAAGCACCGAGCTATGTATGTGAAAATGCGTATCAGCTTGCGGTGTCGTTCTCACGCTTCTATCATGAAAATAATATTATGAACGAGCAGGACGAAAAGAAAAAATCAAGCTGGCTTGCTCTTGCAAGGCTTACCCGCGAGGTTATTATCAAGCACCTCGGAATACTTGGAATTGAAACTGTTGAAAATATGTAAGGTGGTTATTCATAAATGAAGCTTCTTGCGATCGACGGAAACAGCATAATGAACCGTGCTTTTTACGGTATAAAAATGCTGTCCAATAAAAACGGCGTGTTTACAAATGCTCTGACAGGCTTTATGAATATATATCTTAAAATATGTTCGGAGCAGAAACCTGACGGTGTTGCTTGTGCGTTTGATTTGCGTTCGCCGACATTTCGTCACAAAGCGGATAAGAATTATAAGGCGAACCGCCATGGTATGCCTGATGAGCTTGCCCAGCAGATGCCGATGATAAAGGAGCTTTTACGCAAGCTGGGTGTTCACGTCCTTGAAGCTGAGGGCTTTGAAGCGGACGATATTCTCGGCACGCTCTCGGCTGTATGCACGGAAAACGGTGATGAATGCGTTATACTGACAGGCGACAGAGACTCTCTTCAGCTTGTGAATGATAGGGTTACTGTTCTTCTCCACGGAACGAAGGAAACGACCGTCTTTACTCCCGAAAAATTCCGTGAGGTATACGGTCTTGAACCTAAACAGCTTATTGATTTAAAGGGACTTATGGGCGACAGCTCTGATAATATCAGCGGAGTTAAGGGTATAGGTGAAAAAACTGCCCTTACCCTTATCGGAGAGTATGGCTCTGTTGAAGGACTTTATGAAAAGCTTGAAAAAAACGAGGTCAAGGCGACAAATTCCGTTCTTACAAAGCTTGCAAACGGTAAAGAAGACGCTTTTCATAGTAAATGGCTTGCGACTATCGTTTTTGACGCTCCTATCACTCGTGAAACAGAGGCATATCTCCTCGGCGAGGTAGACAAAAACGCAGTTTCAGAGCAGCTGACAGGTCTTGAAATGTATAAGCTGCTTGAAAAGCTTGATATAAAGCCGTGTGCAGAAAATGCTTCGGCAAAAAGTGTAAAAAAAGCCCAAAAGCGTGATTTTATCGTTGTAGAGTGGGATAATGCTTTGTATGAAGGAAATGAAAATGCGGCATTTATCCTTGATGAGAACGGCATATTAAGGATCGAATGCGGCGGCAGTATTTTTATGACTGACGTGATGGAAAAAAAGCTTGATTTCTTTTCTTCAGGATGTAAAAAATACGGCTTTAAGGTGAAGGAGGCTTTTAAGCTTTGCTTTGCCAATAAAAGGGAAATGAATGGCTTTACGGCTGACGCTGATATACTCGGTTATCTGCTTAATGCTTCTTCAGCGGAATATACAATTGAAAAAATGTGCGCCGAATATGGCGCGGAATATTATAGCGAGCTTGGGGAAAATGCCGAAATTGCATCACTTTTTGACCTTTGCAAAACGCTTTATGCGGAGGTTGTCAATATGGGCATGGAAAAGCTTTTCACCGATATTGAGCAACCACTGACCGAGGTGCTGGCTTCGATGGAGTATTATGGCGTTAAGGTCGATTCCGACGGTGTAAGAGAGTTCGGCGAACGTCTGGAAAAGGATATTCTTGACAGCGAGAAAAAGATATATTTTATGGCAGGGCATGAGTTCAATATCAGTTCGCCCAAGCAGCTTGGAGTTGTGCTTTTTGAGGAGCTGGGACTTCCTGCAAAAAAGAAAACCAAGACAGGCTATTCGACAAATGCGGAAATTCTCGAAGAGCTTGCCGACAGGCATGAGATCGTCGGCGAGATATTGCAATACCGCAGACTGACAAAGCTTTCTTCAACCTATGTCGAGGGCTTGCTCAAGGAGGTTCGTGAGGATGGACGTGTTCATTCAAGCTTTAAGCAGACGGAAACACGCACGGGCAGAATTTCCTCAACAGAACCAAATATGCAGAATATCCCCGTCCGCACGGAGCTTGGAAGAAGTATGCGTAAATTTTTTACGGCAAAGGGCGGATATGTTCTTCTTGACGCTGATTACAGTCAGATCGAGCTTAGAATTCTTGCGGCAATGAGCGGCGATGAAAATATGCGGAATAATTTTTTGAGCGGAAAGGACGTTCATACCGCAACAGCTTCAAGCGTTTTCGGACTTCCCGAGGAGATGATAACCTCCGAAATGCGTCGTTCGGCTAAGGCTGTAAATTTTGGCATCGTCTATGGCATTGGTGCATTTTCGTTGTCAAAGGATATAGATGTAAGCGTTGCCGAGGCTGACCGATATATAAAGAATTATTTTGCAACATATCCGAAAATAAAGGAATTTATGGATAGCTCTGTTGAAAATGCCGTAAATACGGGTTATGCTGTGACAGCCTTTGGCAGACGAAGATATATTGCCGAGCTGAAAAGTAGCAATAAGAATCTTCAGGCTTTCGGCAAGCGTGCGGCGATGAATGCACCGATTCAGGGTACTGCGGCGGACGTTATCAAAATCGCAATGATAAGAGTATACAACAGGCTCAAAGCGGAAAAGCTTGACGCAAGGCTGATCTTGCAGGTTCATGATGAGCTTATTATTGAAGCATCCGAAAATGACAGCGAAGCGGCGGCAAAAATTCTCGGTGAGGAAATGCTCCGTGCTGTTGATCTCTCCATTCCCATGCAGGCAGATGTAAATATTGGAAAAACCTGGTATGACGCTAAGGGATAATAAAAGCTCCGTTCGATATTGAAATGCTCCCCTTTTGTTAGACAATGTGGTATAACTTAGGCA
>CAZUDC010000126.1:0-2915 GCA_964619105.1 uncultured Ruminococcus sp. | reverse complement strand
AGTAGGTATATTCTTTTCCATTCACCTTTATCGGTGGCGGTTCTTTGATATCCTCTGGGATAACACTTGCACCCTCCCAGAACGGATAGAAATCATGGGTACAGTTCGCACCTTTTAATCCGGTAACGGTACCGTAGCCTGTTTCCTTGAAGAAATCCGGATACTTTTTACTCTTTCCGGAATAAGAGAACACTTTGTTCTGCCATGGTGCATGTTCCGGACGGCTTCCCATGTGCTGGGATGTGATCACCAGATCCTGACCTGTAGTTTTCAGGTTTTCTTCCATAATCTTTCCGGCTAACTGACTGCATCCGGTTCTAACACACATCCTTGCAGCTGTATCTAACTGATAAGATCTGCCGCTTGCATAGTTAATGCTGCGTAATCCACTCTGAGCTAACCGATGCACGCAATCTTTTACTGCCTGATCATACCCAAATATACCCGTGGCTACCTTCAGCACCGCAAGGTCCAGCTCTCTCTGATATGCATTCATAATCCCTACGGTGCCGGTATTTGCATTTCGGAAGCCTGTGGTACGTGTCAGGTTGCGAAGCTCATTTACGGTCTGTTTGGTAAAGGCTTCTCTTAACTGGCTCATACTGTTCGGCTTTTTCAGATCCACGCCCTGTTCTGACCACATAGACAGATCTGCATTCCATGCCATATCACCAGCTTCGGCTACCAGTTCGTCACCGGCTTCCTTTGCCTTTTCTACCGTCTCCTTAATAATCCGCTGAATCTCTTTTTTATACTCATTGGTATTCTCTGCTACAAACATCTTGTAGTCAGGATCTGCATTCAGCAGTTTCATGACCTCTGCCTGTATCTTAGCAGCAGAATACCCCTGCTCATGCATAGCCTTTGCCATCAACTCCGCAGTTTCCGTATACCGCCCTGTCTTAGCGACCCTGCGTGCTATGTCAGCGATCACCTCATCTTCCAGATCCTGATACAACCCTATGATGTATTTGTCTGCTAATATATCAATCTGTTCTGATGTTAATGCCCTTTAACCCACCTGCTTTCTAATCATCTACATCGCCAATCGGCTCTTCCTGGTACTGAAGATACTTCTTTGCTTCTTCTTCCGGAATATTATATTTTTCCATGAAGTACCATACTTTCAAAATCGGCACGTCTCCAAAGGACAATGCATCTGCTCTCATACTCTCAAGCTTTGCCTGCTTATCCTCAATATAGGAATCGTCAAATTCAATGCTAAGTTCTTCTTCCTGATCATACGCAGTACCATTGAATGTGTTTGAAAACCACATAGCAGCGTGTACGATATCCTCGATATATTCCACTGCCTGCTTTCGCTGCTTATTCAGTTCCTGCATGGAATCCTGCTTCGTACCGATGTATTCGGTCGCAGTCGTGATCTTGCCGTTCTCGAATGTGTACTTCTTGGATCCGTAGCCAAAAGACATGGATAACAGCGACAGTACTAGTTCAAATGCTTTGGTGATCTGGTCAGAACGAATCTCCGGATTATATTCCTGGATAATATTCTTCTGATCTGGCAATCTCTCTCCCGTAAGGATAAATAATTCCTTTTGCTGTGGTGTCAGCTCATAGGTACCGTCATCTTTTATGTTGATGCACGATAACAGCTCGTTGATAAACACCAGCTTCTCACCCTTGTCCAGATCTCCGTAAAGAATGCTGTAACAAAGATCCACAGCTTTAAATAGCGGGATAGCATTATAAATCTTCGGAAGTCCATATCCTGCCATGTCGGAAAGGTTGTTCACTTCCGCATTCTGCATGATCGCAAAGGGTTTTACTTCCCCTAACTGCATCTGCATACATTCTTCTGTCAAGATCATGCCGAACTCATTGAATACGACCGTATCTGACAGATACAATTCATTCTCTTTCCGGAAGATCACAAGCGTTGTCCGTTCCTTGCCTGCTACCCGCTCTGTACCGCAAAATGCACATTCTGTGATCAGATCATCATTAACTGACAGCGGTATGATGCAGTCAGCATCTACATAATCAATGCGGATCTTGCCGGATCTGACACGTTCGCTCCCATCCGCCATTCTGATATACTCCGCATCTTGAAGATAGATGTACGCCCCGACCGTGCCGGTAGCAGATGTCTTTTCCAGCTGTTTCCGGTACATGGTATCGAATCGGTTCTTCCGAAGAAAATCTTCGATAAATCCCTTGGATGCAGTTTCTTTCACCGGTGCAACTGATATGATCTCGCACAGGTTCGCATCATCCGCACAGCAGCGTTTTGCAAAGTTCATCTTGCTAAACTGCACTTCTTTTTTATTTAAATTCTGCCGCTTATGGAAATCTTCAATGGTCTCATTTGAATACCATTTATCGCAGAGATCTATGATATCCAATGCTTTCCCATTGACATAATATCCAAGTCGTTCCAAATATGATTTCACAAAATCTTTCCTGATCAATTCCTCCTGTCTAAATCAATATACTCTATAAAATCCAACAACGTGTAGCAGAACGCATCCCACCAGTCGTTGCAGTTACCAATATTCTTATCTTCCGGAATGTTCGGTTCTTTCTCGTCCCATTTAAGGCTCCCCAGTGCTTTCCGGAATTTTACGCATCGCCTGCTAATCTTTAATCGTCCAGTATTTAATAAAATGTCAACCGTCCGGGGACGTTCAGACACCTCATTCTTTCTGCAACCTTTAATGTTGTCTGACCTCAGCCCGGCTTTACGAGCTGCCGATCTGATACTGTTGATCATCGTTGTAGCAGCACTGTCCGGGAAGATCCAATCCACCCGGCCATACTTCTTTATGCATAACCGGTAAAACTTGATAAATTCCTCACAGATCTGATCTGCGTCAATGTCTTTTGACAGCTCCAGATTATCTTCTTCCGCCGCCCGAAACGTATGATATCCTGAAAAGTACAGCGTGCAGAAG
>CAZUDC010000125.1:0-2933 GCA_964619105.1 uncultured Ruminococcus sp. | reverse complement strand
AATCAGCTATTTCATTTAAGAATGGGATACCTCCGCATATTCCTTCAAAGAAAGTCGCAAGTTCTGAAAAAGAGCCCAAACTTAATATCAAGAATGCGTAAGTAACAAGCAAGCCCAAAGTTGCAGCTACATTTTCACCTACATCAGATATTCCGTCTGTTCCGACTCTACCAAGAAATCCTGCGACAATCAGAAACACTCCAATTACAAACAAAGTGGACAACACAGAATACATAAATTACTTTCTTTCTCATTTATCATATTTAATATAGTAGATTATGCAAACGAAAACTCATATTATCCGTTTTTCCAGAGGCATAGGAAAAGTCCATTAACGCTTCTGATATTTGCCGTTTATACGCTTCTTTCATATTGGTAGTGACATACTCCAACTTGATAAACTCAGAAAAAATCTCCCTAAGATATGTAGCACAAAGTATGGGTTTGTTTTGCTCAAATCTCATTTTTGCATAAGAAAACGCAACGCCAATATACATTTGCATTACTAACTCTGGTGTTAAATTATGATATGATTTGAATTCCAAGCGAGTGTTCTCTGCAAAATCAGATTCACACTTTACAATTTCTCTTTTTAATAGAGCATACTCATTTTTAGACGCATTTTCAAACACCAAACTATATAACACATCATAGCGAGGGGCATACACTTGCACATCTTCGTCTGGAAATAACTCCTTTAATATTTCATTAATGTATTTATTCATTGCCTTGTCCTCCTTTTTTCTTAGATTCATAATCGTTAATAAGTTGTTGTAATTGAATTGATTTTTGTCTAATAATATGTGCATCATAATCCTTTTGCATCGAATCCATATGCATCGAATCCATAAGGTTACAAAAACTCACGAAACTTCCTTTGCCCATATAGTTTTCGTAATCATTCCTTATTAACTCAAAATCATTCGTCAAATATGCATCCAACAGTTCTTTTTTGCCGAACACACTTTCAAATCGTTCCATCAACTTGACATTTTCAGTATAGCTATTGGATACATAGTCTGGAAAAAGTCCTTGTATATTTCTGATTGAATACATTTCCGTAAGGCCTTCATTCATACCAACATTTCTATAACGAATTTCTATTGTGTTTGTTTTTACTCCGGTTATGGATGTTCCATCTTTTCGCCGAGTTGCCATATGCATTGCTTCGTGATCCAATGTGGCAAGAAGGGCACCGACGTTATTCTCTGCAGAAACATTGATTTTAATATCATCTGTAGAACAACTATACCAACCAAGATAATAATTTGCTTCATTTTCACTTACAGACAATTCTTTCATAACAGTTGATTTGTCTATAAATTTAATGTTCTGCTTGATTTCTTCAAATCGTGATTCTGGTATAGTCTCCTTATATTTCTGCTTTAAATTTTCAACAGAGATATTTATCAGTTCTGTTCGTTCTTGCTCTGTAAGTTTCGGAAAAGATTTGTCCTTTATTTTTGCAAATCTGCTCTCAAGACTTCTATCGTTTTCGGTTTCGTTTGAGTCTGAATCAAACGCATCAATATGCTGATTGCTAACATTTTCTACTGAAGCGAAAGTTTCATCCGGTTTATTGTGGGCTAAAATACTACCGAAAAAGGTGGCGATACTTGAATTTCGGGTTACTTCGTTAAGCTGATTTCGTAATGTTTCACTGTTTTCTATATCTAAAATTCTATCTGCCGCTCCATTTTCAGATAAACCATTAAATACATTTGGCGAAACATCTTGTCCCGGAAAAGCGTCTTCCAAAAATTCCTTTTGGAAATTCCACTTATCTGCGGCTAATCTATCACGGATTTCATCGTCACTCATACCTTTGTCTCTATAATGATCAGCTTGAGCTTCTAAACGCTGATTTATAGCATCATTTCCTGCCTTGAGTAAATCCAACTCATCACGCTTTAGTACTTTAATCAGGTTATCCTGCGTTCCATCGTTCACCTCCGAGATTCTTGAACTTGGAGGAAGCTCAGCCATAGAAACGTACTCATCGCCAAGCTGTTCGGTAATAGCCTTATTGTTTTCATCCAACTTAACAATGGAGTAACCAATTCTATCGTAGCTCTCCTTCATGGCATTATACTCTGTGGACATCTGCTGATAACGCAGATCGTGAGCAGTATCATATCTATCCATATTGTTGGAGGTTACATACTCTGATATTTCATCCATCTTAGCATCCATAGCTCGTCTTATGGAATATTTCTCGTCCGTAAGCTCCTTAATTGTAGAACAGCTTTCATCTCGTATATTAGCAAGTTCCGTTTTATCTGCTTTGGTATCATAATAAGTTTGGTCATAACGCTCTTGGAGCATATTTACCCCGGCAAGGGTAGCAGCAGAAGCATCCATCGCTTCAGAACCTTTTTGGATTTGAGCATCTCTTAATTCAATGCTCTTTTTATCCAAAATGTCTTGCTGTTTTTCCATGGTTGCAATCTGCTCATCCAACTCGGATTTCCTATCTTGGAGAGCATTATACTCTTGGAGCGACTGACGATATTCGTCGGTGCCTTTTTCCTTGGACAACACCTCATCGAACTTCGATTTCAGTTCGGCTTCAGTAGTGCTTTTTTCTTCTATTTTTGCTTGCAACTCAGCGGAATGTTCATCACGCAGGCTGTTGATTTCAGATGCGGTAACATCCTCTTTTTCAAAAGCACCATCAATTCGTTCTTGCAAGGATTGTTCAGATTGCTCGGAGAGTTGTTCTGTTTTCTCGTCTTCGAGTTCATCTGCAGTTTCTTCAACGGAATCAATAGCTTCTTGTTCTTCTGCCTTTTCCTCAATGGTTTCTTCAATGGTTTCAGACTTTTCTTCTACCATGGCATCCACTTCATCGTCGGAAAGATTTTCGCTGGTATTCTCGGAAACTTCTTCGGATATTTGTTCCTTTGCTTCTTCCTCCGTTAAATCATCTTGCT
>CAZUDC010000124.1:0-2944 GCA_964619105.1 uncultured Ruminococcus sp. | reverse complement strand
GGCCAGCAGCTTCAGCGCCTCGTGTACCGGGGTGCGGGAGACGTTCAGGGCGGCGCCAAGGTGGTTTCCACCGGCCGCTCCGACTACCCCAACCAGATCAACAATGTGCTGGCATTTCCCGGTATTTTCCGGGGTGCCTTTGATGTACGTGCCAGCGACATCAATGAAGAGATGAAGGTTGCTGCGGCGGAAGCTCTGGCGGGCCTCATCACAGACGGGGAGCTGAACGAGAATTATATTATCCCCGCCGCCTTCGACCCGAGAGTGGGTCCCGCTGTGGCCAAGGCCGTGGCAGAAGCCGCCCGCAGAACTGGTGTGGCAAGAATGTAACCAATTCCCTCTCCTTTCAGAAACCGGTGTGTCCGAGCACACCAAACACAACGGCCAATCCCGCAAGGGATTGGCCGTTGTGTTGTTATTCCTGAGAGTTTCCACTGTGGTAGAAGCCGCCAATCATGGTGGCGATGGCTTGAATTTGCTTGTTATTCAGCACGGTACGGAAGGCGTTCTCGCTGCTGCAAAAATGGGCCCGAAGTTGGGCGATGGCCCCTGGCTGATCCTTGGCAAGGATACATTCCAGCAACGCCCGGTGCTCCTGAACAGCGGAGGCCCTGCGCTCCGGAATGGCGACATTCAGCCACCGGGCCCGCTGCATTTGCAGCCGCATCCGCTCCAGAACCTGCTGGATACGTCCATTTCCGGCGTATGCCACCAGGGTGCTGTGGAACAGGTCGTCATATCGGTAGTGCTCGGAAAAGCGGGTGGGCTCCATGCAGCTTGCCATATCCTCATGAATCCGGGTAAGAGTTTCCTCTTGGGCAGGTGTTAACCAACCCTTCTGGGCAATGAGCAGGAGAGCCTCTGATTCCAGCGCACAGCGGACATGGAGAATGTCGACAATGTCCCCGAGCCCCAGGGGGGCGACAATCATTTTTCCTTCCGGGTTCGCTTGAATCAGCCCGTCCATTTGAAGCAGGAGAATGGCCTCCCGGATGGGAGCGCGGCTCATATTTAAAGCTTTGGCAAATTTATTGTCGGATACCGGGGTCTCCGGTGCCAGCGCACAGGAGACGATCTGATCCCGGATGGACTCATAGGCAATGGCCACTTGAGAATTGGATTTGTGCTGCATCGGGATACCTCCTTTTTCTTTCTATTATAGGGGAGAATTACACAAAAATCAACGGGCTAAATTGTCGACAAATTATATTGAAAAATGTAGACATATGTGATAGCATGAAGAAAATTCATAACAGGAGGTAGTTACAAATGGATCACTTTAAAAATGTATTTTCCCTGGAGGGCCGCACCGCTTTGGTGGTTGGTGGTGGCGGCCTGGGACTGCCCATTGCCCAGGCACTGATGGAAAACGGAGCCGATATCATTCTGGCTAGCCGAAAGGCACCTGACTCCGGATTTCAGGAGCTGTGCCAAAGGGAGGGACGCCGGTTTTTCTTTTTGCCGGTAAATCTGATGGAAGAAGAGAGCATTGTTGCCATGGTGGACCAGGCGAAAACCAAAACCGGCCGTATTGATATTTTGGTCAATGCTGCGGGGATCAACAAACTGATCAAGGCGGAGGAATACGACACTGCCGCCTGGGACCAGGTTCTGGGCATCAATCTCAGAGGCCTGTACATCACCACCCGGGAGGTAGGAAAGATCATGATTCAGCAGAACTATGGCAGAATCCTATCCCTATCCTCTGCCAAGTCTCTCATTGGCACAGACAAGGATTATACGGCCTACTGTGCCTCCAAGGCTGCTGTAAACATGTACAGCAAGCAGTTGGCCTGTGAGTGGGGAAAGTATAATATTACCGTCAATACCATTGCCCCCACTTTTACCCGCACTCCAATCAATTCCTTCCAGCTGGATGATCCGGACTTTTACAATGCCCTGGTGGCCCGGATTCCCCGGGGCCGGATTTGTACCACGAAAGACATTGGCTGCGCCGCTGTATTCCTGTGCAGCGATGGGGCGGAATTTATCTCCGGGCAGGTAATCAGCGTGGACGGCGGGCTCACCGCCAAGCAGTGAGGTTGGAATTATGAAAATCGGATGCTGCATTGGCTTATCATACTATGACCAACTGGTGGCTTGCGGCTATGATTCCATTGCCCTGGCAGCCAAGGATGTGGCGGCCTGGAGCGAAGAAGCGTTTGTCGGTGCCCAGACGATATTGACCCAGGGAAAGCTGCAAACTATCAGCCTAAATTTCTTTTGTACCCCTCAGCTTCGGCTCAATGGCAGCGGATTTGATCCGGAACGCTTGGCGGCCTATGCACAGCTGGTATGTCACCGGGGTAGTGTATTGGGATTTCGGTATGTGGGAATTGGTGCTCCCGCATCCCGGAATGTGGCTCCGGGGGAGAATCCTCGGAGGTGCATGGATCAGTTTTGCCAGGCTATGGCCATAATTTGCCAGGAAGCGGGGAAATATGGCATGGAGATTTTGCTGGAATCGGTGTGCTCACTGGAAGGAAACTTCCTGACTACCACGGCCCAGACCTTTGCCCTGGTGCGGCAGCTGGCAATTCCCAACCTGCACTTGGTATATGACATTTACCATGAGGCCATGGAAAACCAGAACCTGGACGTCATTGCCCAGTGTGCCCAGGAGATCCGTGTGGTGCATATCGCCCAGGACGTAAACGGAACCCGAGCTTATCTCAATGCAGCCCAGGCTGACCAATATCGGGCCTACTGGCGGGCACTGAGGGCTGTAGGCTACACCGGGGAGTGGAACCTGGAGGCCTTTGCAGGGGATCCCAGCAAGCTGCTTCCCGAGAGCATGGAGATTATGCGGAAAATTCAAAGAGACTGACGCTCTGCAATATATGCCGAAATTTTGTTTGCCAACTTCCCCGGAAAAATCTTGTAGTTTGAAAAGAATGTGGTATAATAAGGGAAAATGCGCAAACAGAAGGAGGGGCCTCCCATG
>CAZUDC010000123.1:0-2948 GCA_964619105.1 uncultured Ruminococcus sp. | reverse complement strand
GGTCTATAACACTTCATGGCGAAATCGAGGAGCGCATGATTTAGACATCTTCGGATGCCAGGCTAGCTCTCTGCTTCCGGGCCTTCTTGACCTTCACTTTCACAACCAGCAGCCAGATAGCGCAGACAAACAGGGCAATACCGGCAATGAAAATCAGTTTATCACCAATTCCCATAGCCATGAGGCCACGTCTGACCACCGTATTCGTGGAATAGATCAGGTGAAACATCACAGCCATAGCCATTGCCGGAACTTCGGAAATCAGGATGCCAACAGGCTTCTTCAGAACGGAGAACAGCAAAGCCAGCGCGCTGAAAGCTGCATAGATACCCAGCATAATGGCAAACTCCGGTGTGCTCTCCAACTCTTGACGGGCCATATTATACAGGGACATGTTACCCATCCCCATATTTTCGTAGAGTTCACTGACATCCCCTACCGCAACGATATACGGCAGAAAAATGGACACCAGCAGCAATACGCTGCACAGGATGGTTGACAGCACAGGCAGGGGGCTAATGGTAGTTGCGGTTGCTCTTGTTTCTTTTGTCATGATAAATCCTCCATTTTTTCTCTATCCCCGCAAGGGGATAAAATAATTGTATTTGTTTGCGAGGGGAAAACCATCAGGCTTTTCGTTGCTGTGTTTCCTGTTCTCCCCTGTTGATGAGCTTATTATATCAGGGAATCGAATTTTATTTTCAGCGCAGGTTTACACTTCCCCGCTGTATTTCCTGCGAAAATAGCTTTCCCGCAGCAGCCAGAACAGGCACACCGCAAACCCCACCGCGCCAATATGACCTATGCGATAGGTTTCAATTACATAGGTAACCAGTGTTCCCAGCTCCCCCAACCCCAGATTCTCATACAGGAAGGATTGGGGATTGACAGAATACGCCAGGCCCACCAGAAGCATCAAGCCATAGCACACCGTACCCATCAGAAATATGAAGTGGTTATACAGGTTCATGACTTTCGGAGAATGGCCTGTCCTGGTGATGATGGATCCTTGGTTGCAAGTATGCACTTCGGAAAAGGAAGCTGCCTTTCCTCCAACTGCTGCAAAACAGACAGGATTTCTTCGTTTGTCCATCGCCGCCGATCGTTTCAGCTGTTTTTGCGTTAAGATACGGTCTGCTCTGGTCTCCTGCCGGTGCTGGGATACGGATTCCGGGTCAATCCGGTAGGTCTCCGTAGGAAGGTCAACCCATATTGTCTGAGCGGTCCCTTCCTCTGCATTGTGGGCCTCCGCCAGAGCAGCTACTGCCTGGGCCATGCTTTGATAACGATCTTCTGGGTAGAAGCTGCACATTTTGCGAATCACCCGAAGAAATGCGGCCGTCCCCTTCTCCGGAGCCGGAAACACAAATTGGGGGTCATAGTGAACCGGGCTTACATGGTAGCCTTCCGAGCCCGGAAAACGCAAATCATTCAGCAGCAGATATAGGGTCATCCCCAGGGAATAGATGTCCGCTGTGGCATTATAGCTCTCCAACACCTGGTGCTGAACTTCCGGGGCACCATAGCCCTCTGTATAAATGATGGTTTCTGCATTGCCGTCCTGTGTGTACTTTGCCGCACCAAAATCTCCCAGCTTATAGCACGCGTCCTCACTGTCCCAGAAGATATTTTCCAGCTTTACATCCCGATGTAGGATATTATTTTTGTGGGCATACATCAGTGCTGTACCAATCTGAACACCCATGCGGCGAATTTCCTCCGGGTGTGCCAGCTCGGAACGGCATAAGCTCGCCTGGCCAAATTTACTTTTGCCGATTACATCATCCAGTCTGTCCATCAGTACCAGCTGGAGCCGCAGTTCTTCACCTGGTTCCTCTTCTCCGGCGTCCCGGACGGATAGTAGCCCTCCATCGGGCTCCATGGTTAGAAGCAGTTCTCTGGAATCCAGTATGCGTACCACATAGGGACACTGCTCCAAAAGCGTCCGCTGTAGCCGAACGCTTTCCCGGAACTCTGCACCGGATGTAGCATAACGCTGGAAGCCTGTTACCTTTAGGGCATAGTGCTGGGAGGTATCCTGTCTGCGCTCCATGGCATACACCATGGAGAAGCCGCCGGAGCCCAGCAGTGTTGGCTTTCCCAGGGAGAATTCCGGGAACAGATAACCGTGGCAGTCCAAAAACAGCAGCAGCTTCTCAATATTTTCTCGCGTAAACTGTGCTATAGTCTTAAACCACGCGCAGCTGAGTCTTGCCCAGCAGATAAGTAATGTCCCCCGTATAGATGGCAATGCCATTCTCCTGCTCCACCACGGTACCTTTGACCGGCTTTTCCAGACGGATTAACTGAACACCATCAAAAAATTCCAGCTGTTGAGCATTTCTGGTATCAGAAGCCCGCCATTGGTCTTCCACAGATTTGATGTAAAAAAGCGCCAAAGTGGTTTTGCCATTGAGAACTGGGGAATCGCCGCTACCAAAAATCACGCCAGAAATGTGAATTATTTTCTCTCCCAACGTATAAAATAGACCTACACATAAGGGAGCGAAGCACATGGACTATTCATTTATTCGAGAGAGAATCACGCAGCTGCGGGAGCAAAAAGGCATCGCCGAGTACCGAATGAGCCTGGAACTGGGCCACAGCAGGAACTACATACAAAATATTGCTACCGGAAAGTCCAAGCCATCCATTGAAGAATTTCTATACATCTGCGAATATCTGGGCGTGACCCCCTCTGACTTTTTTGACGAGGGGAACCAGCGGCCAATCCTGATTCAAAAAGCAGTCGATTGCATGAACACCTTATCCGATGAGGACATCAATCTGGTGATCTCTCTGATTGACAGACTAAGCAACGGGGAATAAGAGCTATGAGCCTGTGCTGCAGTAAGTTCATAGCGTAATGGATAAAAAACCCACCTGGTTAAAACTGAACTGCACCCCATTTGTTAGACAAGTATGGTATAATACTTGTACTAAGAAAT
>CAZUDC010000122.1:0-3010 GCA_964619105.1 uncultured Ruminococcus sp. | reverse complement strand
TTAAAATTTGAAAAAAATCAAGCCGACAATCTTGAATAAATGGATTTCGGCACAGCTTTTTTTCCTGTATTTTATTGATGTTTAGTATTATATTGCTCTGCCAATTAACTTATGAAGATTTATACGAAGAACCACAACCGAAAGCCTAAAAAAACTTGAACTATGCATATATTTCAAGGTTTTCTGATGACGGATCTCGGTTGTGGTGCAAGCAGTAAATTCAAGAGTGAATAAATGTCTGCTCAACAACCGAAAAAATGCGTAGAAGCTTTGCCTCAGAGCAGGTTTTGGGTTGTTAAGTGCAAGAATTTTTGGCTTTTTCCCAAAAAACTCCTGCATCCTTCCGCTCACAGCGGCGGCAAAAACAGACATCGATCAGGTAGCACATCACAAATCAAAAATCTGTGATGTAAAAATCCCGGTTTACAGGATTTTCAGCCAATAACTATCCTTCGGGCAGTTATTAAGTACGCACTAATTAGGAGAGCAATATTACATAAGCGGAGCAATAAATCGCAATGCTTTTCCAAAGAATTTTGAGAAGAATCCGAATTTTTTGCAATCATCAAGCGTTATTTTCTGACATTTCTCCAAGGTTTCAGCAAAATCCGCTTCTGTCTGTCTGACAGAATTTGTACCGTAGGTATATGCCGCACATTCAAAATGCAGAAAAAGGCTCCTATAATCGAGATTTATTGAACCTACGACTGCTCTTACATCATCACTGACAAAGACCTTTGCATGAACAAAGCCGGGCGTATATTCATATATCGAAACACCCTCGGAAATTAGTGTATCATAGTAGGTATGAGCAAGCCAGAAAGCGTATTTTTTATCGGGGATATGCGGCATTACTATCGAAACGTCCACTCCCCTTTTTGCTGCATAACAGAGTGCTGTTATCATTTCATCATCAAGTATCAGATATGGAGTCATTATATGAACATACTTCTCCGCTCTGTACAAAATATCGAGATAAACATTTTGACCGACATTTTCGTGGTCGAGAGGACTGTCACTGTAAGGAATAACATACCCGGGCTTAGCCATATCCGCAAGCTCAGGGAAATCCGTAACGATAAAATCGTTGTAATTATCTTCTTTAAACTCGTCAGCATTCCAATTCTGCAAAAACATCATTGTAAAGCTTTTAACGCCTTCGCCCTTGAGCATAATTCCCGTGTCCTTCCAGTGTCCGAAACGATGAACCTTGTTGATATACTCGTCTGCGATATTTATTCCGCCCGTAAAAGCAGTTTTGCCGTCAATAACGACTATTTTTCTATGATCACGGTTATTCTGAACAGTCGTAAGCACAGGCTTTATCGGCGAAAAGACCTTGCATCTTATTCCGAATGATTTTAATTTTTTAGGATAATTAACAGGAAGCAGCATCAATGTGCAGGTACCATCATACATAAAACGAACCTCAACACCCTGCTTAGCCTTTTCTTTGAGAATTTCAAGTATTGAGTTCCACATATAACCCTCGTCCACAATGAAATACTCCATAAAAATGAAATGCTCCGCCTTTTTAAGCTCATTCTTCAACGCTTCAAATTTTTCCTCGCCAAGCGGAAAATACTGCGTTGCCGTGTTTTTATACACCGGAAAAAGAGCGTGATTTTTCATATATTCCGCAAAGCGCGCTTCCGAGCGGTCGATTTTCTCAAGCTCGCTTACAACATCAGCATTCTGCTGTAAACAGATCTCCGTATTCTTTATAACAGCTGCAAGCCTTTTCCTGGCAACATGAGTTCCAAGCTCCAGCTTAACAAAAGTATACATCAGCGTACCGAAAACAGGCATCGTCAGAACAGGTATTATCCACGACATTTTAAAGCTTGTATTTGATTTATCGCTTATAATATATATCATCGCACTCAAAGACAGTATAAGATTGAGAACATAGAAATTCTCCATCGAATTTCTCATATAATTCACGCATAGCCAGAAGAAAATTATCTGAATAAGCACGAAAAGAAAAACTACCATTGTTCTGCCGAAAAGCAGCCTGCAAAGCTTTTTTATTTTTTGAATAAATCTTTTTTTGTTCAAGGCTCTCTCTCCGAAATTACCCCATCACATAATTTATCAAATGTATTCTCCGCAAGCTTTTGCTCAACAAGCTTTGATATTTCCCCAAAAATTCTCTGATACGCACATTTTCCCGACATTCCTCTGCTGCAGGAATGTCCTTCTGAAAGACATTTGCTCACAGCACATCTTCCATCGATAGCCTCAATAACATCCTTAAGCGATATTTCTGACGGCTCCTTTGCAAGCTCGTAGCCGCCCTGCGCGCCTTTGAACGAAACTACAATACCTGCTGAAACAAGCTTACCGAGTATTTTCAAAGCAAACCTCAGCGACACAGCAGTTCTTTCTGAAATTATGCCTGCGCCAAGCCTTTTGCCCTCTTTTGAAAGACAGCCGACAATACGAACAGCATAATCCGATTCCAACGTTATACACATATACAAAACCTCTCGGGATCAATCTAGAAAATCCTTTACCTTACGGCTTCTGCTCGGGTGACGGAGCTTACGCAAAGCCTTTGCTTCGATCTGTCTGATTCTTTCACGGGTGACATTGAATTCCTTGCCCACCTCTTCAAGAGTCCGTGAACGTCCGTCCTCAAGACCGAAACGCAGACGAAGCACCTTTTCCTCACGTTCTGTAAGTGTTGCAAGGACCTCTCCAAGCTGCTCCTTAAGAAGGATGAGTGAAGCAGCGTCAGCAGGAGCAGGAGCGTCATCATCGGGGATAAAGTCGCCAAGGTGACTGTCCTCCTCCTCGCCGATAGGTGTTTCCAGTGAAACCGGATCCTGTGCGATACGCATTATCTCACGAACGCGCTCAGCGTCCATTTCAAGCTCTGCAGCTATCTCCTCGGGAGTAGCGTCATGACCGTTTTTATGAAGAAGTGCGCTTGAAACCTTCTTTACCTTGGTAATTGTTTCCACCATATGAACAGGGATACGGATAGTTCTTGCCTGATCTGCAATAG
>CAZUDC010000121.1:0-3055 GCA_964619105.1 uncultured Ruminococcus sp. | reverse complement strand
ATTATTTATTGTATAATATATGTATAAGAAACCGCTGATTAATACGTTTCTGTCGTTTTTCAAAATGTACTCAAGAAAGTAAACTCGTACATTTTTCAAAGCAACGAAACGAACGCTTTGCTTTAATCAGCGGATTCCTGGTTATTACGAAAGGCAATCGCTATGAAATTTGAAGGTTTTTCAACCGAAAATACACGGATTTCCAAGTATATCCCGTCAAGTGCGGAAAATATAATCATCGACATTAAAAAACCTCGTGAAGAGCGTTTATCCTCTCTCGGAATGACTCTTAACAGTAACAACATTATACCTGTGTATTTCTCTGCGATAATCGGAACACCTGCGGAGGAAAATCTGTCGGGCTATAAAAACGTTCTTTTTTCACTTCGTGATGAGCTTATAAAATCGCCGAAATTTCTTATATTCATTCCAAGCAATATGCGTATGCCAAGTGAGGACGAAATATCTTTTTTTGACGCTGTAACAAGAGGAAATATTGATGAGGCAGTAGCTGATTTCTCAAATCTAATCAATATTGACTGCGATGAACGCAGGACGGAAGAAGCTCGTCAGATTTTTAAGGAAAACGCAGATAAATATGCAGATAAAGGCTTTGAAGCCGTTTTATCCTATGGAATAAGAACCATAACCTGGCTGAACCGCTGTATTTCTTCGGAGCAGTTTAAAAATTCTATTGAAAAAGAAATACCAACTGTTATCTTTTACGGAAGTGCAAATGAAAATGATACCGAATTTCTGCACTTTATTTCAGCTCTGGGTTTTGATGTGCTTGTTATATCTGCGTCAAAGGCTTCTCTAGATACTCTTAAGGTGAATAACATTAACGGGCGTATGCAGATATTTGAATTATCCGCTGACGGAGAGGAATTTCCATTCCCCGATAAGCCCGTAAAAACCGTAAAAAACACCGCTGCATACAGCGCCGAGCAGGAGCTTAACAGCTTCATGTACAGCAACACCTCTATTTTCCGTGATTTTCAATTTGACGATATGCAGTCACTGACATTGAGAACTACCTATGAGGAAATTGAAATTCTCTGGCATCAGGAGGCAAAATATCGTCCCGGATTTGATGTTATCGATAACAAAACCGCAGTTATCCCAAATATGTTCATAAAAATAAGCGGCGTTGCCGATGGTGAGCTTGACGATTATTGGGACGACATAAGAAATAAGCTTTCTCCCCTTTCAAGGATCATGTATAAAGCACCGACTTACGATAAGTTTCCGCCATCTGTTTTCACCGCATACAGAAAATATTATGACGGAAAAAAGATTGATATTCAAAAACTGAAAAACTCTGAAATCAACTCATATAAATTTCTTTCAGACGATTTGCAAATGCTTATCTTCAATAAAATGCAGGAGACTGTCGACAGCGGTCTGCTTATGCTGGAAGAACACGAATATGCACCTCTTGTCATATATGTCGGGCTTTCACTTGACCGCGAAATACTAAAAATATTGCAAAAATTTGATTTCACAAAGGATATACCTAAAATCATCATTATTGATTCCGTAGAAAGTACCTTCACAAGGGTAGAGTGCATACAGCTGCTGCTTTACAATATGCTTGGCTTTGATATAGCTGTTTACACTCCAACAGGATATAAAAATCTTGAAACATTTCTTTCAGCGGACGCTTTTACAACATTTACAATGAATGAATTTAAGTATAATATCCGACCCCAAAAGCTGAAAATTCCCGATACTATACCAAAGCCAAAAGAAAAGGTTGGACTATTTGATAGATTATTTAAGAAAGGACGCAAGTAATATGGGATTAAAATTCACACCTACATCTGAACAGGAAGTCGAAGTTCAGGCTATTGCCGTTGAAGAGGCTCAGACAGTTCCTGTTATTGAGGCAGCACCAGAAAGCTTTTCAATGACCGAGGTTCAACAGAATATCAAGAATGATCTTGTAAAGAATGAAGCTGTACAGAAGCTTGTTGATACAATTAATATCAACGATGTTAATTCGATCGTAAAATTCGGCAACGACGCCGCAGATGAAATATCAAAGGCTTCCGATCAGGTTCTTAATTCGATGAATATGAAACAAATCAACGATTCAGGAGAAATGCTGACTGCTCTTGCCGCAGTTATGGAACAGTTTGACGCAAAGGAACTGACTGAAGAACCTAAAAAGGGATTTTTTGCAAATCTCCGCAAGCAGATTGACAAGCTTCTCGAAAAGTATCATACAATGGGAGAAAACGTTGACCGCATTTATGTTCAGCTTAAGGGTTACGAAAAGGAAATTGAGCAATCCAATGTAAAGCTTGAACAGATGTATAACGCAAACATCAATTATTACAAGGAGCTTCTGCTTTACATTATGGCCGGCGAGCAGGCTTGCGTTGAGATTGACCAGTACATTGAAGAATACAGATTAAAGCTTCAGCAGAACCCCGATTCGGGTGCGGTTGCAATGGACTTGCAAAATCTTGAAAATGTAAGAGAGATCTTCAATCAAAGAGTAATGGATCTCAAAATTGCTGAAAACGTCGCTATGCAGACCGTTCCTATGCTTAAATCAATGCAGTATTCTAACCTTAATCTTATAAGGAAAATCAATTCTGCATTTATTATAACTATGCCCGTATTCAAGCAGTCACTTGCACAGGCTGTTATGCTCAAGCGTCAGAAGGTTCAGGCGGACGCAATGTCGGCTCTTGACGAAAAAACCAACGAATTACTTGTTAAAAATGCAAAAAATACGGTTGAACAGTCAAAGGCTATCGCAAGACTTTCCTCGGGTAGCTCTATCAAGATTGAAACTCTTGAGGAAACATGGCAGACTATCGTCAGCGGAATTGAGGAAACGCGTCAGATTCAGGAGGACGCAAAGGTCAAGCGTGCAGAGGATTCAAAACGTCTTGAAGCACTCAAACAGGATTACAGAAATAAGCTTGAAGCCACAAGAAACGTATAAAAATTCGGGAAACGGCGGAAAATTCCAACCGTTTCCCTTTCTTTTTGTTAAATCTTCATATTGCAATATCTTTATTAATAAAGTATAATATATGTA
>CAZUDC010000120.1:0-3141 GCA_964619105.1 uncultured Ruminococcus sp. | reverse complement strand
AGTCCTTCTGTGGAGATTTTTGGAATAATGATCTCGTTTGCGTTCGCACCTGCCTTTACAAGAGCTGTAGAGCCATCAAGGATATTTGTACATGAGCTTGTTGCGTAGACCTCATCAAGAAGCTCCACATTTTTTTTAAAGGTTGAAATGTTATTCATAGTTTTTTACCTCTCTTTCTTACTTTATGGGAAGTCCCATTACTGCTCTTGCCTGTGCGTCCGATACGCTTTCAGTCGGCTTGATGTGATCCAATCCGGTATTGATTTTGATTTCCGATGTTTTTGTATCACCAAAAAGAAAAGCCTTGTCAGTTTTAAGCTTGTCAAGCTGTTCATTAAATCCGATAAGCTTTCCATCGTCACCAAGCTTAACAATGCTCTTATCTATCTGACCTCTGACAATATCCTTGTCAAGTGCGCCGCTGTCGGCAAGAGCAAGTGCGATAGCGTTGTCGAGCTTCAGCGCAGCCGTTTCATCGGTAAGCCTTTGGTTTGCTTCGGCAACGTCAGCCTTAAGCTTTTCAACGTCCACGCCGTCAAACTTCTTAACGGTATTGGTAAGTTCGTTGATCTTATCCGTTGCCATTGCAAGCTCTGCTTCCTTGTCGGTAAGCTTTGACTTTTCAGCCGCAAGCTCCTGCTCCGACAGAACCACGACCTGCTTTGCGACTTCCTCGGAAATTCCGAGTTTTGTAAGTGCTTCGATTTTCATAAAAATTACTCCGTTCGAATTTTGGGTATAAAAAAAGCACCTTGAAACAACATTTTAATGTCATTTCAAGAGCATTTTTTCGGGATTAAATTGTTTTGTTTATAAATAAAGGCACCTTGTTTTTGTGCAAGGTGCTTTAATCTATGGTTTTAATGTGTTTATCCATATCTCTATGAATTGCTTCAAGTGTGTCATCTTTATATTGTTCACACCATTCGGCATAGTTTAGTCCACTAAATGATTTAAAGTATTCATCTTTTTCCTTTTCAGTCATAAGTTCAAGAGGTTTGTGACCATCTAATCGACAAACCCGTTCTCTTTTTTCTTTCTTATTTAACATAAAAAGTCCAACCATACCTTTCACAAAAATCTGTTACAACTCCTATGTCACCATTCAAATCACGGTAACATCTGTTCCATTCATTTCTCAGCAACTCATATTCAAGCTTATTCGTTAAATCTAAGCGTTTGCCTTTACCAACAGACATCATATATACAGTTCCATTATGTCCAACAGCCACCATAGTTTTTATTTCAGGGAAATCATTGAGTGTAACAAAATCATCAAAGCTAAATGCTACACTATTAGGGTGATTATGAACCAAAATAAAGGAGTTGAATTTTCCATAGGGTATTTTAAAACTTCCACCAAATTCGTTTAGTTGAATTGGTTTAATCTTTGGTTTTCCTGTTGTAGAGCTAAGAATATATGCCGTTTCTGTTGTCATTCCGTCATTGTTAATAACAGCTTTTTTACTTATTTCTGCAACAAGTCTGTCCCCAATTAATGTAGATGTAGTGCCTTTAAATTTCCTAAAAAATTCTTTGTCATTTAGAGCATTGTAATTAGCCGCATAGTTGTTATTGAATGATGGTCGTTGTTGAATATTTGCTGATTTATTTGCAATATATTTTCTATTCGCCCAAGCCGCCTTCTGCGAAACAGATTTACCAAACCCGTCAACCCGAACACGGGAATTATCGGGCAGAAGCCCGGTAGCTTTCAGATGTTCATTGAGCCGAGCTTCACGTTTTTTCAGAGCAACAGACTTTCGCTCAAACTCACGGTCAAGCTTTGCTTTGAGTTCGGGATCTGCTTTCTTTCGTGCGCTGTCAATTGCCGCAAGCTCACGCT
Source organism: uncultured Ruminococcus sp. (assembly GCA_964619105.1). Lineage (GTDB taxonomy): Bacteria > Bacillota > Clostridia > Oscillospirales > Ruminococcaceae > UMGS363. The sequence continues at coordinate 1,295 of CAZUDC010000120.1, read as the reverse complement.
TGTTTTTTCTTATGCTTCGTTCGTAAGTTCTCTGCTTCTGTGTGTTGCTGTATTCCTTGAGATTTTCCTCTTTGGAGAAAGTCGGAGCGTTAGCCGCTTCGGAAAGTCCCTCAAAATACGGGAAAAATGAGTGCCGACAGTTCCAGCCACCCAGACCGTCACCCGTGCCATAGCCTGTCGCATCGTAAAAATACGGATATTTCGGGTGTCCCTTTTTGAGAGAGTATATCTGACCCTGCCATTCAGCGTGTGAGGGTCTTGCTCCAAGATGTGCGGAAACCTCTACCAGTTCGCAGTCCATTTCTTTGGCAAGGTCAAGCTGCATATCGCAGCAGGTCTTGCCGATACCCGTAACGACAGCACGTCTGACTGCTACATCAAGCTGATCGGTACGTCCCGAGCTAAAGCTTACGCATTTGATACCGTCCGCTCCCAGCTTTTTTACTGCTTCAAAAATTGCGTCCTGCGGTGCAAAAGCTCCGCTTATACATTTGAGAAACGCAAGGTCGAGTGCGTCCGAAAGCTGTCTGTTCGCCGCCGACGCCATAGAGTTTGTCAGGTTACGCATTAAGCCGTTCGTATTCTTTAATCCACGCTGTAATACGTTGGAAAAAGCTTTGGAACGGGTGTAATTCGTCAGCTTTTCACGGTAATTATCAGATATAATACCTTCGGCAATAGCTGCCTTGTATATGACTTCGTCCTCATGGATAGCTGTTTTAACTGCGTCTGTGTAAAGCTCTTTAAGTGTGCTTTCACGGACTTTAAGCTTAGCCGCTATTCTTTGTTTGACTTCACGGGAAGAGATAGTGAGCTGATTTGCCTTATACAGCTGCCATTCAGCTGTTGGAGTAAGTAGATTGGCTTTTGCGATACGTCTGCTAATATCGGAGATAATAGCGTCCTGCAGCTCCGACATTAATTGTATCATAGGCTCGGGCAGCTTGTCAAGCTGATTTGGAGTAAGCATTTAGTCCAAAACTTTTTTTCAATTTTGTAGGCTGTTTCAATATCAAGTGTCGATACAACCTCATCAAAAATCAAAATATTTACAGAATCAAAAAGGCTTCTGGCGATTTCAATCTGGCGCAGCCTTTTTGAGGGCGGTGACTATTGGGGGCGCATATTTACGGTCACTTCTTTTGATGTCTCATTTTTTGCTGCTGTATTTTGCTCACCACTAATACAACAAACGAAAAGGCTAATCAGGTGACAAAATCTAATATAAATTTTCAAATTCCAATTTGAAATCTAAAAATTTATAGGTGGTTATACCACCTCGTAGGGATTTAATA
>CAZUDC010000119.1:2143-3186 GCA_964619105.1 uncultured Ruminococcus sp. | reverse complement strand
GTCTAAGAGAACTTCACCATCGAAACCTAACTTTGTATTTTCTTCAGCCACACCGAAGTCGTGGAAGTTATCAAACTGCACCAATGTAGCTACTGTATATCCGGCTGTAAGAGAACCTCTGTCTACAACCTCTTTTTTACCATCTTTTGTGTCTACATATTCCTTCTTCGGTGCCGTCGGAATATCTTTCACTTCGTTCCACTTTGTGCCATCCCATTTTGCATTAAATGTCTTCTTCACTACTACAGCTTCTGTTCCGCGATAAATCACAGAATCTTTCATAACTGTAAGTACTTTGTTTTTCAAGGATAACTCTTTGAAACAGATTTTTGTGCTGTTCGGGTATCCGACAACCAATGGGTTCTCTACCTGCACACCGTTCAGAAGAACTGTTCCGCTAAATGACAATGGTGTGTCGCTTTCGCTTACACCGAAGTTATAGACATCGTCAAACTGTACCAGGTTTGCTGCTGTATATCCCGGTGTAAGGGCTGTCTTAACTACAACTTTCAATTTCTTACCGTCAACTGTGATGTACTCATCCTGTGGTATTGCAGGTACATCCTTAACTTCGTTCCACTTCTTACCATCCCATTTTGCGTTAAATGTCTTTTTAACGATAACAGCCTGATCACCATAGTAGATGACAGAGTCTTTTAAGATAGTAAGTAATTCTTTGTTGTGCGGCGCATTCAAGCAGATGGTTGTGACGTTCGGATAACCAACGATATTAACATCATTTACTAAACGTCCGTCAATCATAACCGTACCCTTGAAGTTCAGCGGTGTGTTTTCTGCTTTTACACCAAAGTCGTTGACATTGATGAACTGTACAAGATTATTCTGTGTATATTTAGCTTCTAATTCAACCTGTGCAACAACTTTATATTTCTTGCCATCGATTGTTGTATATACATCCTTCGGTGCTTCCGGAATCTTAGCTACTGTCGTCCAGTTCTTGCCATCCCACTTCATATTGAAGGTCTTCGTTACTTTGACTGCAGTCTTACCGTAGTAGATAACAGAATCTTTGAGAATTGTAA
>CAZUDC010000119.1:0-2043 GCA_964619105.1 uncultured Ruminococcus sp. | reverse complement strand
TTAATGCTGTATCGTCTGCTTTTACTCCAAAGTCGTTCACGTTTGTAAACTGTACTACTTCTGATGTTGTGTATCCAGGCTCTAATGTAAGCTTATTTACAAGCTCATATTTCTTGCCGCTAACTGTTACATACTCTGTCTTCGGTACAGATGGAATCTTCGCTACTGCTGTCCATTCTTTACCGTTCCACTGCATATTGAAGGTCTTTGTTACTTTGACTGCAGTCTTACCGTAGTAGATAACAGAATCTTTGAGAATTGTAACAACCTTACCACTATGTGGTGTCTTAAGACAGATGGTTGTGCTTCCCTTGTATCCGACGAATACCGGGTTGTTAATCTTCTTGCCGCCTACCATAACGGTTCCCTTGAAGCTTAATGCTGTATCGTCTGCTTTTACTCCAAAGTCGTTCACGTTTGTAAACTGTACAACTTCTGATGTTGTGTATCCCGGTACTAATTCGAGTGTATTAACAAGCTCGTATTTTGTGCCGTCTACTGTGACATATTCTGCCTTCGGTGTTGCAGGAACTTTTGCTACTGCTACCCATTCTTTGCCATTCCACTTCATATTGAAGTCTTCAGCCACTTTCACTGCTACTGTTCCGTTGTGGATGATTCCACCCTTCTTAATTGTCAGAAGTTTTCCGTTGTGTGGTACCTTGAAGCAGATGGTATCTATTTTCGGATATCCGACAACTGCAAATGTACTTGCGTTGACTCTCTTACCATCTAAGAGAAGTACTCCACTGAATGTAAGTGGTGTATCGTCTTTTGCCAAGCCGAAATTATAGAAGCTTGAAAACTGTACAACCTCCGGTGTTGTATATCCAGGTACCAGTGTTTTTTCACCTGCACATGAATAAGTCGTACCATCGACTGTAATCTTTGTATAAGTATTTGCCATGTAGATTTCTTTGAATTCTACTGTTACGCCATCGGAAACCGCTGTCATGTCCTTCGGTCCGAATACGAGCTGAATTCCCTTCAATTCCTTGTCGTAAGCTGAAATATCAATCTCAAACTTATTCATCTTGCCGGTGTTCTTGTCATCGAGCGGAATTGACTGCATCAACTGTCCTTCGTAATCGTATACGCGGATATTTCCATATTTTGCATTGCTGACGTTCATATTCAGAACGAGTGTTGTGTTATTGCCTTTTGTCTGTGATTTCGGGAACAACATACGGATACCGGTTACAACACCCCAGTTACCTGTTCCGATATCTACCTTCAATCCATTCTTGGTAAGCTTACCTTTCAATGATTTCGGACGGTAACCTTCATGTTCCTGTGCGGTACTGAAATTCAAGTGTTCACTGATAAGATCCATGTACAGCTCGTCATCAAATGCAGCAAGTCTTGAACCCGGGTCGATTCCGTATACTGCTGTAGACTCTTCGCCATCCAATGTAAGTGCGCCATCTCCGAGTGATGTCACACGGATATACCCTTTCTTACCATCCAGTGAATAGCTTGTATCTGTTACTTTCGTCTCTTTTCCATTTAAGTTTACAAGGTATCCGGTTGCTCCTTCTACCTTCTTCCAGGTTGCTTTGTTACCTGAAATTGTAACATCTGTCTGTGGAAGTTTCTCTGCAATGGAAATGCTGTCGATATATACTGTCATGTTGTTGTAATATCCGGCTTTTCTTGAGAAACAAAGCTGGAGACATTCTGCCGCATCGCCACCTTCGTAGAAAGTTGTGCTCGGATTATATGTTCCGTTCGGATATACACCGATTGCCTGTACGGTTGCTGCATCAATATAGTATGTCTTCCATTGTCCTACCTCTACGCCTGATACTGTGGTAGAAAATGCTCTTGTTGTAGAGTCTTCTTTTCTGAATTCTACGTTATTACCTGCAAAGAGCATTGTATCTGTAAGATTCTCACCTTCCACTCGAAGTCTTACAGCAAGATATTTCTCTTCAATATCCTTCTGTGTAAAGGTATTTGCAAAGTAGAGACGAATGGTGTTGTTACCATAGCCTGCCGAATTGTTGAATCCCATGTCAATCTTGAATACGCCCTTAGCGCCTT
>CAZUDC010000118.1:0-3196 GCA_964619105.1 uncultured Ruminococcus sp. | reverse complement strand
GGAAATCACCAGCATGACGATGAACGGGTGCATCTTCAGCTTGGAGATGGCGAGAACCATCAGCACCACTGCGACAATGATGGTTGCGAATAACAGGAAAGTTTGCATTTGTCTTCCTCCTTCTTTATTTTAAGGCCTATGGCCTTAAATTACGGTTTTCATATGCCAGCAGCAGCCGGATGAGATACTCCTGCCAGAAGCTGGGGAGCTTATCGATTTCCAGCACCTCCTGCACCCGTTTGACCCGGTATTGCAGGGTGTTTTTATGGACAAACTGCCGCTGGGCAGCCAGGGCCACGCTGTGGCCGCAGTCATAGTAGGCTTTTACGCTGCTGAGCAGCACCTTGCAGTCCTCCGGGCTGAAATTCTGCCGGAGTTTTTCCGCCAACCCCGCCAGGAACGCCTCGTCCTTGGAGGCGGTGGCTGCCATCAGATAGGTGCAGCGGGTAGAAATATCCTGAATCGTATGGAACCCCTCCCCGCAGGAAAGGTCCAGCAGGGATGCCTGGTTATAGGCCCGGGGAATGTCCCAAAGGCTGGCGCAGGGCGTTCCCACGCTGACCCGGCAACCCTGGCCTGTCAGGGTCTTCAGCTGGGCAAGGTCTCCCCCGCCGTCGCTGCACAGCAACACCATCCGCTCCTCCACAATCCCCCACACGTCGCTGTGGCGGTGGAGCAAATCCATCTGCTCCAGCCGGGCACAAATTTCCTGGGCATTTTCCCGCAGGCTGAAGCCCTGGGGCTGGGATATAACGATGGTGGAAACCGGGAACTGAAACCGGATGCCCAGTGTTTCCATCAGGCTGTAGGCAGAGGACAGGCTGGTATTGGGTGGGGACAGCAACCGCATCAGCAGCTGACTGCGCAGCACGCTCTCCGACAGGCGGGGCCGCAGCATGGCCTCCAGCTCATAATACTTGGCGGCGTACACCTCCAAAAGATGGGCCACATCCCGGATGCGTTCCGGGTCGCCGTAAATGCCCACCACGCCGATGATGGTGCCATCCACCCGCAGGGGCATGTTGCACCCTTCCTTGGCGCCGGGGTACTGGGGCAACTGGTCCTTGCGGATGCTTACCACCTTGCCGGTGCGCACCGCTTCCAGCGCCCCCTGGTGGAAGGAACCCACCCGCTCCCGCTCGGTGGATGCAATGATGATTCCCTCCGGGTTCATAATATTGATGGTCCTGCCTCCCACCAGAGAGGATGTGACCTCCACCAGCTGCTCGGCCAATTCCTCCAGTAGCATGGTGTCCTCCTATTCGTCAGTCAAAGAAAATGCAGTCGCCAGATCCCAGGTGGCAGCCATGAATCTGGGGATTGCCGCAGATGGCCCGGTCTGCCCCGTCGCCGGAGCAATGGCTGAGCCCCAGAATCTCCAGGCCCATGGAGCGCAGAGTCTCCACCGTCAGGCTGATGCGGCCCTCGTCCGCTTCCACCAGATGGGTGCCGCCGAATACAGCCTTCACAGGCTTGCCCAGGATCTGCCGGACATGGGTAATCATGTTCAGAATTCCGGGATGGGAGCAGCCCACCAGCACGGCCAAACCGCCGGGCACCTCCAGGGCCATGCACAGCTCGTCGCCAAAATCATCTTGGCAGAAGGTGTTTCCCACCCGCCGGACAAACCGGGAGGGGATTTTTTCAAATTCGTGCACCCGGGGGAAATTGCTCACCAGCCACACGCCGGGGAAAATCTCCTCGCAATCCCCCACCGCATGGTGGTGAATGTGGTGCCGGGTCAAAAAGTCCGGGTGAAAGCCTGCGGAAAGATCCGTATACCGCACCCCGTCCCGGGCATATTTGGGCTCAAAAAAGTGTTCACCGGTGTACAGCACATCGCTGCCCAGGCCCTGCTCCGTCAGATCCCGGAAGCCGGCGGCATGGTCATAGTGGCTGTGGCTGAGCACCACCGCATCCAGATGCTTCAGATTCACCCCCAACCGGTGGGCGTTGTGCAGGGGATTGGCCCCGCTGCCGCAGTCAAAGAGGATTCGCTTTCCATTGTGCTGCACGTAGAGAGACAGGCCATGCTCGGCAATGAGGGCTTTGTTCTCCGTGGGCTTGTTGTCCATCAGTGCTGTGATATATAACATAAAGCCTCCCATTCTCTTTTGGCAATTCTGCCCCGTTCCAAACTGTTTTTGGGGGGCGTTTTTCTACATTTCACATTATAATCCATCTTTCCCGGAAATGGAACCCCCTTCTTTTTGGTTTGAGGACCAAAAAGGAAGCATGGAACATTTCCACCCATTGTGCCATGGGCAAAATCTTCCGATTGGCTTGCAATCCCTCCGCCCCGCCGATATAATAGATTTCAATATAAGGAGGGATTTTCTTGATTCGTTCATTCAAGCGGGCCCAGGTGGCCGCAGGCACCGTTATGGCCCTGTCCGTAGTGATTGCAGTGGTGATTTGGTTCCGGGATACGGGGCACCCCTTTTATGTGCCGCTGATTGGTTCTGTGCTGATGCTGGGCATTGGCTATTTCTCTGCCCGGGTTCTGGGCAATTTGGTCTCCAGCGGCCAGAATACCCACCTTTTGGGCTATCTGCACATGGAACTGGACCCCAAAAAATTCGTGGAAAGCTACCGGGAAATCCCCGGCAAAATGGCCCCCGCCTCTTCCAGCGCCGCCATCTGCCGCAGCTACCTGGCCGACGGCTATGCCGCAGCCGGTGACTTCGCCATGGCGCTGAAAACCCTGGACGAGGGGCAGGAGCCCCAGGAGCTTTCCGTCCGCGGGCTTTACACCTCCAACCGCTGTGCCTACTACCTGGGGCTGGAGGATGCCCCCAGAGCCAAGGAATCCATGGCCCAGCTGGACGAAATCATCGATGGGTGCCGCCTGAAAAATGCCGCTTTGGCCAACAACCTTCTGTCCAGCCTGACCCTCTACCAGCAGGGCTACAACTGCCTGGTGGGCAAACCCGTGGACACCGCCTACCTGGAAGATGCCTTCCAGCGGGCCCAGTACAACCTGCGCCGGCTGGACATCGCCAAAATCCAGGCCATGGCCGCCCTGAACGCCGGAGATCAGACCCAAGCCAAAAAGCACCTGACCTACCTGCGGCAAAACAGCGGAAAGACCTATTACAAATCCTGGGCCGACAAGCATTGACAAAAAAGCGCCGCTGCCAAACTGGCAGCGGCGCTTTTATCAGACTTCCTTGTACATCCCGGAGGCATCGTCCTT
>CAZUDC010000117.1:0-3232 GCA_964619105.1 uncultured Ruminococcus sp. | reverse complement strand
ATCATACCAGATGCACCTGTCACCATTACTGTTTTCATGAAAATTACCTCCACTTTCTTCTGTACTCTTTACACATATTAATTATAACACAATCGCCAAAGAAAATCAATCGCTTTTTTCACAAAAAGTCTGTTTTTTTTATATTTGTAATGTTTTCACTATTGCCGCAGGATTTTTTTGTACAAAGACAGCAAATTGTTCTCTGAAATTCCGGCGTTATTTGTATGGTTTATGAAATCATCAGGGCAATTCAGATAACCATTATCAAAGTGCCTATTGCAATCAGGATACAGCCTGCCAGAGATTCAACGGTAAATTTCTCATGTGGGACGACAAACACAAGCACAAGAGTTATCACAACGCTGAGCTTGTCTATCGGAACGACCTTTGAAGCCTCGTCCATCTGCAATGCTTTCAATAAGGGTCCTGCCCCGTCATTTAACGCAGCAAGGGTTAGCGAAGCCGGATTTTTCGTCAGATTTTATCAAAACAACGCAGGAATACTTGCGTATTTCAAGGAGCTTTGGTGCAAGATGACAGAAAATATGCAAGCAAGGCGCACACAAAGCCATCAGGCGTTCTTTGTGCGGTGTTGCCTTTACTATTATTACATAAGAAAAGCTCCGATATGATGGATCATGACTGCCGCATTGTGTTTTGCTATGATTTGACAGCCTGTTGTTTTCAGAGCTTTTCAGGGATGGAGGAATCAGCATATGAATAGTATCAGAAGAAAAATCGCAGTATTGACAGCCGCTATTGTCGCAGCTGTATTGGCATTTATACTTATTCCCATTGACAAGATATTAAGATTATTTCAGTAGGCATACCTGCAAACTGTATATCAAACTTTAGTGAAGGCTCTACTTTAGTTGAAGCGTTATGAATTCTGAAGCTGAATTGCCAACCGTTGTTCAGATACAATTCTGCAGTATTTGAACTCTCTTTCTTAAACTTGATAGCTACAAGTTCATCTGGCAGTTCTGCTATCGGAATATTGATATTAGGTTTCTTTGTGCGTGAAGCCTGATTTAAGGTTCCTCGCAGATTGAAAGATTGTATATTTGTAGTTTTCTTTGAATCAAGTGAAATAACTTTATAAAAGTCGTACTCTCCCAACAGATACTCAACCATACGACGCGGAAATGCAGGGTCAACACTATTGGCTCTCTTGATTTCATCCATAAATGCATTGAGTAACGGAATATATACATCGCCATCTTTATCAGGCAAATCAGACCACTTTGCTCCATTACTCTTTTCTTTTTTGAGGTAATCGAAAATGGGAGTTATTGTATTCCAATAGGTTTCGGAGCAAGGAATACCATACCATTTCTCGCCATAATCAATAGAAGGACTTAATCTGGAGTGCTTTACAGCAAAATGATTATGCTTAACGCTTAATCCTATCTCCCAACCACTTTCGCCTCTAATGATAAGGATATCTCTGACGTCACCCTTTTCGCCTTCTTCATCCTTCTGGATTCTTAACACTATTGTTTCATCGTCGTTTTCAACCATAACCGGTTCAAGGTCAGCAAGCTTTTCAGCCATCGCTCTTGCTGCTTTCATTATTGTTTCTTGAAAATCCTTATCAGTATTATTCCAAGCTCTTGTGGCAGCTTTAAAACTTGAATTCTTTTCAAAAACTACTTTTTATATTTTCTGAATTTTACAATAGTTTCGCCTGAAGCTACTAAACACGCCATTTCAAAAGCTCTGCCTTGGTCGTTGCTCTTTGAACTCATTTTATTACCCCCCTAAAGTTTCCTTAATAGCAACTGCTACTTCATATGCCAGATTAACTGGAACAGCATTACCTATCATTTTATAAGCATCATTGGTATTTGTATAGATAAAATTAAATGAATCAGGAAATCCTTGCACTCGAGCTATTTCACGTATTGTCATTCGTCTATGCAGATGTTCCTTTCCTTCAACAAATCGACAATCATTTTTTCCGTGCTTTATCATTTTCGGCGCTTGAGGATGTAGTTGACATTGACGCCCGGAAGCTTGCACCGTAAATGCCTGCTCATCCAAAGATTTTACTCGGTTTCTACTCATAAAAACAGGCGAATAAGCACCCGTATAGTATTCGTTATTATTTATGGCTTCTTCATTATGGTGATTAGATTTTGCAGCAGGAATTGCAGTATCTTGTAAGTCCCATATTATATCTCTTAATGTGATTTTCTTATATTTAAGTATATCATAAAAGTCGAAAAAAATCAACGGCTCATTTGTGACTTTTACAGAAACAGAAACCCCGTATCTAACGGTTTGATCGTCGGATACGGGGAAATCTTTTTATTTACCAAGTTCAAGGCTCATCACGAGAGTTATATCTTCCCACTGATCTTGCCTTAAATACTTGCCGTTAGCCTTCTGACAGGCTCTTGCCATTTCATAGGTTATCGGAAAATCCCATTGTATAGCGATTTTTTGATTAATCCCTATTACTGATAGCTGCCCCGAGATATTGAAATCCGACAGACTTTGTGGTATAATAAATACTAAGTTATTATACACATTTTCAAATGTCGACTCGTCGTGCACGGGTCAGCTCCCATAGCTTATGGCTGTGGGTATGTAACGAAATGTGATATCACTCTGAGTCGCAGCTTGACACAAGTCGGAAACCAATTCTTCACGTCCACGAGTATCCTGTGCACGATAATTTCAGCAAAAGAACTACTCGTTTGATGACTGAGGAAGAATATGAAAAATACAAAAAATATTTTGGGGGTATTATCAGATGGAAGCTGGAAAAGTAACTGAATTTATCGATAACCTAACTATCCAGGATGAAATGGGTTGACGGATAATTTGTCAAGATAGTGATAAAATGGTAACAGGCGTATGCAAGGAAAATCGCATACGCCTTTTATTCGTTTCATTAGCCACGTTTAGTCAATAACCATTATTGTTTGAGAATACTTCTATATGGTCATTGCCCTGAAAAGGAACGCTTCTTATTTTGTTCTTTTATGATAGCTGTTATAATCGAATTTTATTCTTTCGCATACTACATCAACAAGCTTTTCTGTTGAGGTAAGAATATCCTCTGCAAAGGTTCTCGTTATATTCGCAGGAACGTCGGCAGGATACCTTGTTTCAATGTAAAATCGGTTCAGCTGGGTGCTTTTTTCTATCCATGGTGTAAATTCGCCGTCAAGCATCGCCGCCTGCTTGCAAAGCCATGTAAGGTTATGACCGTCAAAAAGCCGAT
>CAZUDC010000116.1:0-3353 GCA_964619105.1 uncultured Ruminococcus sp. | reverse complement strand
ACTTCCGAAAACAGCGACAGTGTTATTGTTGACAATTTGCCGCCAACAATACCTGTACTCTCAATAGACAGCATTGGGGAAAAATCCACTTCTTTAAGCTGGATATGCTCCGATAATATTGGTATTGAATCGTATGACATTTACAGAAATGATGAGTTTATTACATCTGTAACAACAAATAGCTACACCGATTCCACATTGGAAGAAGGTACATCATACACATATTATGTAATTGCATATGATGCTTCGGGAAACAAGTCTGATAAAAGCAATACTATTACAATAAATACAGGAATTGATGAAACACAGCCAATAATTTCTTCAATTTCTCCGTCAAACGGAAAATATTCAGGAACACTTCCCATAAAGGTTACTATAACAGACAGCCGTTCCGTATCTTCCGTAACTATTCAGGCTTCAATTGATAACAGCAATTGGGAAAATGTTGCACAGATTGCGGCAAATGGAAAAGCAACTGCTGTTGCAGAATATGATTTGGATTTGTCAGCATATAGCGACGGCAAACTTTATATAAGAGCATACGCAGTGAATTCACGAAATATCAGCAGTGACGTTGAAGATTCTCCTATTATGGAGTATATAATTGACAGTTCAGCACCTGCTGTACCGAGTGGAGTAGTAATAAATCTGTATAATTCCCAAATTGAAATCAAATGGACCTCACCAAGTGATGACGATACAGCATATTTCAGAATATACCGCAAAACAAATACGGACAATGAATTTACACTTGTTAAGGACAACCATAAATATCTGAATTATTATGATACCAATATCGAACTGGGTACAGAATACATCTATTGCGTAACAGCCGTTGACAGCATGGGAAATGAAAGTGCTATGAGTTCGGAAGTCAGCGGAAGTATTGCAAGTGACAATGTAAATCCCGAAATTGTAAGCATATATCCTGAAAATGGTGCTTTGCTTGACACAAATCAAATTGTCGGCATTTCCGCAAAGGATAATTTCAGATTAAAGGATATTATTGTTGAGTGCAGAGCAGTCGGTGGTGAATGGCAGACTGTATACACGGAAGAAAATATAAATATTTATGCAAAGGCAATTCAGTTTGAGCTTGATACGTCATCTTTCACCACAGGTAGCTACGAATTAAGAGTCGTTACACACGATACAGCGGGAAATTCAAGCGAATATATGGTCGGAAGCTATACTTTTAAAGAATGTTCTCTGTCTGCTCCCGTACTTTCGGCTGTTGGTGAGGGTTGGAGAAATGAACTTAGTTGGACTATGGATAATACAGACGGTCTGCTTGGCTATCACGTTTACAGAAAAACGCTTTCAAGTGCGGATTATTCATTGCTTGCTTCCGTTAAGGACAGCAAATTTATTGACGAAAATGTAACTCCGAATAAAACGTATTACTATATGATAGAAGCTGTTGATTCAAGAAACAATAAGGTACAAAGCAATGAAGCAGCGTCTGTTCCGACAGATACCGATGATATTCAGCCGCTTGCAGATGCAGGACGTGATGTTATGGGTATTACCGATGAAAAAATAAACTTTAACGGAGCAAACTCATGGGATAATCATTACATTTCTTCGTATGAATGGGACTTTGGCGATGGAACAACAGGCACAGGTTCAAAAATCACACATTTATATGAAAAAGACGGTACTTACGATGTCACTTTGACCGTAAAAGATAGTGCAGGCAATTCGGACAGTCATACAATTAAGGCATATATTTACAGCAATGATTATGGCTATGTTCAGTTTAAAACAACCGATGATAACGGAATATCTCTTGGCGGAGTAAAAATATATTGTGAAATCCCAAATGTTGACAGTACGGATTTTATCACAGATTCAAATGGCAATTTCAAGTTCATTGCTCCCAAAGGCACATACGATGTGTATTTCTATAAAAATGAATACCTTCCTGAGTATGTTTCGCTCACCGTAACAGGAGAAAATTCTGTAAAAAAGGTAACTCTTGAAAAGAAACAGCTTGTTGAGGGTGAGCTTACTGTAAGAAATCTTGATATAAATGAAATTGTATCACTTGGAATTGACGTTACTGCTCCCGAAAATCAGTTTGTATATGAATACAACATTGATTATGGTAAAAATGGCAAATTAACGTTTACACTTAATGCTATGGGTGATATTATCGGCGAGGTCAATGGTACAATTCAGACGGAACGCAATGGTGTATTTACTACAGTTGCAACATTAAAAGGTGAAACAAACAGACCTAACCGTGTAACTCATGGAGGATATGATTCAGGCAGCAGCGGAGTACCTGTAAGTGTTGCAGTTTTTAACGTGACAACGCAGTTATCTTGGCTTAAAGAATTTTATGATGTTGAGCTTACTATTATAAACAATGCCGATGATAATTTCAGTATTAATAATTCGCAGGCGGTACTTACACTTCCCGATGGATTATCTCTTGCCGATACAACACGAAAGGAAAATCTTGTACAAATGATTGGAAATAACGGTGTTATCGGCGGAACGGAAACAAAGTCTGCTTCGTGGATAGTTCGTGGTGATAAGCCAGGTTCTTATGATCTTTCGGCTGAATTTACAGGTGTTCTTATGTCTCTCGGTGAAGATGTTAAGGTAATTTTTGAAACGAAAGACCCTCTCGTTGTTCATGACGGTGCAGGATTAAAGCTTGATATTACAGTTACAGAGGGACTTGATTATTGGACAAACAGCTTCACATTTACCAACAACAGCGATAGACCAATATATAACTTTGCGGCAAGCTTCAGCGGTTCGGCAGAGCTTGCAGAGGTTACGGATATGATCGTAAAGTATCCGAGCGGAGCAACTGAAATCATTAAATGGAACAACGGTGTTCCTGATACCGAAACTTCTGAATTGTACATACCTGTTCTTGCGACAGATTATGAGAGCATATATGATCTAAAAACAATAAGGCAAGGTGAAAAAGTTACAGGATATTTCTCTATCCTGCGGCAGGATGGATTCACTAATGATGATTAAAAATTCTGTTGCTTAATATTCAGATAAGCAAAAAATATGAGGTTAATAATGACAAAAAAACTTATATCACTTATACTTTCCTCCGTAATGCTGTTAAATTTAATTACAGTACTTCCGATAAATGTATTTTCAGCAAGCGGAAGCAGTAAAACATACGAAAAAGACGGCTGCAGCGTAACATATATCGTAGGAAACGAGTGGGACAAAAGTCAGACAATATACATCACACTGAAAAACACAGGTGAAGAATCTATCCTTAATTGGGCTTTGAAATACGATAATATCGGTTCGGTTAGCAATATCTGGAACGCTTATGTCACAGAAACTACAGATGAATATATCATCATAAAAAA
>CAZUDC010000115.1:0-3466 GCA_964619105.1 uncultured Ruminococcus sp. | reverse complement strand
ATGATAAAGTTTGTAGTAGAATATGTATAAGGCTATTTATGCAAATATGATTTTTATTTATACGGAGGTTTTTTATGATCACAGCAGGCGATTTCAGAAACGGCGTTACCTTTGAGGAGGACGGCAGCGTACTTCAGGTCGTTGAATTCCAGCACGTTAAGCCAGGCAAGGGTGCAGCTTTTGTAAGAACTAAGATCAAAAACGTTATCACAGGCTCTGTAATTGAAAAGAGCTACAACCCTTCCGCAAAATTCCCGACTGCTTTCGTTGAAAGAAAGGATATGCAGTATTCCTATAACGACGGCGACCTTTACCACTTTATGGATCCTGAAACATATGAGGATCTCCCCGTTGCTCCTTCCGAGATCGGAGACAGCTTCAAGTTTGTAAAGGAAGAAATGATGTGTAAAGTCTGCTCCTATAAGGGCAAGGTTTTCGCTGTTGAGCCACCGAACTTTGTTGACCTTCAGGTTACTCAGACTGACCCTGGTTTTGCAGGCAACACAGCAACAAACGCAACAAAGCCCGCAACACTTGAAACAGGTGCAGAGGTTAAGGTTCCCCTCTTTATCAACGAGGGCGATATGATCAGAATTGATACAAGAACAGGCGAATACATGGAAAGAGCATAAGACTTTTCCGATATTTTCCTTAAATTAAAACAAAATTGGAGGTAATCTTTATGAAGCTTGGCGAAAAGGTTTCTTACCTTAAGGGTCTTATGGACGGACTTGAGCTTGACACTTCAACAAAGGAGGGCAAGATCCTTGCTCTCATGGCTGACGTTCTTGAAGATATGTCAGTTTACTTTGATGATGTCCAGGATCAGATCGATGAAATTGTTGAGGTCGTTGACGCTATTGACGAGGATCTCTCTGAGGTAGAGGATATGCTCTGCGACGAGGATTGCTGCGATGATTATGACGAATACGACGACGATGATGATTACGATTTTGACGAAGACGGAGAAGAGCTTTATGAAGTATGCTGCCCAACCTGCGGAGATACTATCCAGCTCGGAGAAGCTATGCTTGAAGAGGGCGAAATGACGTGTCCTAACTGTGGCGAGCTTCTTGAATTCGATTTTGACGACGAAGAAAGCTAATAATGCATGGTTTTTCCGCATAAATATTTTTTGAAAATCTGTTTCAGGGCGAGGCGAAATTCCTCACCGGCGGTATAGTCCGCTAACTTTGATGTGTACTTATATCATATCAGAGCCGATTCGGTGAAATTCCGAAACCGACGGTATAGTCCGGATGAAAGAAACGACGCAAATACTTCGTAACGCCTTTGTGCGTAACGTCGCTTTTACGTTTGATATTACAAAAACGCCCGTGATGTATAAGTTCACGGGCGTTTTCTGTTGCAGATTGCTCATTTTTTCGGGAGGAATCTATATGAAAACAACAAACACAAAAAAGCTTATACAAATTGCAATGCTTGCCGCAGTGGCACTTGTTATATATTATCTGGATTTTCCGATACCATTGCTGATGCCGCCGTTTATAAAGCTTGATTTTTCAAATGTAGTCTGCCTTTTTGCAGGCTTTACAACAGGACCTGTCGGAGGGATACTTGTCTGCCTGCTAAAAAACATTATACACGCAGCAATAAAAGGTTTTGGAACAACTATGGGTATAGGTGATATATTTGATTTTATCACAAGCGCCGCCTTTACATTGACCGCAAGCCTTATATATAAGAAAAGCAATAACAAAAAAGGAGCAGTCATCGGCTGTATAGTCGGAACGCTGGTGTTTGCCGCAATAAGCCTCCCTTTGAATTATTTTATCGTTTATCCTATCTATGCAAAAGCATTCGGTGGAATGGAAGCTATTATGTCAGCATATCAGAAAATATTGCCATCAGTAGAAAATATCTTCACCGCACTTTGCCTTTTCAATCTTCCTTTTACAATTGTTAAGGGCATAATATGTGCAGGAATTACCATAATAAGCTATAAACCGCTGATAACAGCATTGCGAAAGGCTTTTATTGTGGAATAAAAAAAAGCTCATACCATTTCCCACGGTATGAGTTTTTTTTAAAGTATGTTCACAACGTCAGTAACCCTTCCGTCTTTAAGATAAACTCTCGGTACTCTCGGAGAAACGGAACATATAATTTCATATCCAATGCTTCCGCAAAGCGAAGCTATATCATCAGCAGTTATCTCTCCCCTGCCGAAAACAGTTACCTCTGTGCCGATTTCAGCCTCGGGTATGTCCGTAATATCAACTATTACCTGATCCATACACACCCTGCCAAGTATTTTTGCACGCTTGCCGCATACCATAACCTCGCCCTTATTGGAAAGCAAACGCGGATATCCGTCTGCATATCCAATCGGCAGGGTCGCCGCCCTCATATCCCGTTCAGCCGTAAAGGTCCTGCCGTAGCTTACGCTGTCGCCCTTGTGAAGCTCCTTTATATAGCCGATCACCGTCTTTATCTCCATAACAGGCTTTATCCCGGCAGGCATTTCAAGCGATGGATCGGGAGTAAGTCCATAAAGCAGAATGCCAAACCTTGCAAGAGTGCTTCTGCTGTCATAATGAAGCATTGCTCCCGCACTGTTAAGGCAATGCACCTCTTTAAAGCCGCCCGCCTGCTCCGCTATCGAAAAGAAGAGCTCCTTCTGCATATCGGTGTAATCACAGCAGTCCTTATCAAGGCTGTCTGCAGCGGCAAAATGAGTAAATATCCCATCGGCGATGATATTATCAAGCGAGCGGATTTCTGCAATCTCCGAAAGACATTTTTCACGCTCCCTTGCAATAAGCCCTATTCTGCCCATACCTGTATCAAGCTTAATATGTACCCTGACAGGCTTTATCGCCGCCGCCGAAAGCTCCCTTGCGTATTCAGCGGATACAGCCGCCTGCATAATGTCATATTCCGTAAGCTCTGCGGCATAATCAGGACAGGTGTAGCCAAGAATAAGAATGTCACCCTTGCAGCCATGCCTGCGAAGACTGATAGCCTCATCAATGTTTGATACGGAAAAAAAATCCACTCCAAGCGATTGATAAAGCTTCATAAGGTTCACATCACCATGACCGTAACCAAACGCTTTAAGTACACAGCAAGGGCGTGTCTTTTCGCCCTTTATAAAGCCTTTAAGTATGTTCAGATTATTTTCGGCAACTCCTAAATCTATTTCTGCCCATGTTCTTTTATGAAAATATTCCATAAAATTGCCTGTATGAAATAAGCAAAGCTTAAATCATACTCTCCTTTCAAAAAATAATATATGATAAAACAAGTTTTATCGTTTCAATATGATGATTCTTAGATGTTATACGCAATGCCCCAACGATTTTCAGTTAGTGATAATTCCATTTAATAGTATTACCCATCCACCCATTTCATAAGCTTTTCAACCTCATAAAAACATTTTCCAACCCAGTATTTGTCTTCAAGCAAATGTTCAAGACATTCTGACATATCTGCGCTTTCGTAA
>CAZUDC010000114.1:0-3484 GCA_964619105.1 uncultured Ruminococcus sp. | reverse complement strand
ATGTTATAATTTAACTAAAATATGGTTGTGCAATATGATTTTTTGTGCTGTTTTTTGGGCAGAATATAGAACTTGTGTGCAATCTCAATATCAGCGGAGGTTTTTTCAGATGGATTATAAACAGGAATTTATTAAGTTTATGGTGGACTGCGGAGTGCTTACTTTCGGCGATTTTACGCTTAAAAGCGGCAGAAAAGCTCCTTATTTCATTAATACGGGAAATTACAAGACAGGCGCTCAGCTTGCAAAGCTTGGTGAATTTTATGCCGCTTGCATTGAGGATAACAAAATTGAGGCTGATACACTGTTCGGACCTGCTTATAAGGGCATTCCGCTCTGCGTTTCCGCTTGCGTTGCACTTTTCAATAAGTATGGCAGGGACGTGAGCTACTGCTTTGACAGAAAGGAAGCAAAGGATCACGGTGAGGGAGGAATGTTTGTCGGCAAGCAGCTTTCCGATGGTGAAAGGGTCGTTATCATTGAGGACGTTATGACCTCGGGCAAGGCTCTTAAGGAGGTTATGCCGAAGCTTACAGGTGCGGCTGATGTGAACGTTACAGGTATGGTAATTACAGTCGATAGAATGGAAAAGGCTCTTAATTCCGACAATTCCGCCGTACAGGAGGCTTTCAGGGAGTTCGGAGTTAAGGTTTATTCCATCGTTACAATAAATGATATTATTGACGCAATTGAAAACGGAGTTATTGAGGGAAAAGAGTACCTTGATAAAATGCTCGAATACAGAAGGACCTACGGAGTACAGTAAAAATGAGGACTGCTGTTTGGCTGAGGCAATACCGCACAAAGATTGTGTGAGGCTTTGTCCTGCGGCGGCTGTCCCTGAAAATTTCTGAAAGGAATGGATATAATATGAGCGTGAAGCTGAACCTTACAGTCGCAGGTGCGGAGATACTTGATTCGGTTGTTTTTATGGAGAAATCTCCAGCGTATGCTGCATTTAAGGAGGAGATCGAAAAGATACTTGCCGATTTCAACAAGAGCAAAAAATTCGGCGAGATCGATGTAAGAGCACTTGTCGACGGCTCGGAGGACGCACTTGTCAATATGCAGAGAGCGTATCTCATCTGGACCTTTAATGAGGATCATGGCAAGAAGTCTGCCGAGGAATCAGAATATACAAAATTTCTTAAGCTTTTTGTAAAATCCCAGGAAAAGGCATTGATCGATGTCAACGGCCGCAGCAAGATAATTTCTACAGATGATATCCCGGCGTTTAAGGAAAAATTTATTGCAGAGGTATCTGCAAAGCCTGAGCTGTTCAACAGCCTTAAGGAATTTTTTGCAGGCTATGTTTACGGCTATTTCTTCAATTACCTCAGTGAGCAGAAGGTCATGAAGCTTTATGCAGAATTTCTTGTATGTCTCGGTATTATGTCCAATAAAATAACAACGACAGAATCGCAGAAGCAGCAGATCCTCCCGAAAATGGCTCTGCTTCTCAACAACGACCGCTTTAAGTATATCAGCGGAAATATCCCTGTTGAGGTTATGTTCAATATGGTGTTTGAACGTTTTGAGCTTTCAAACCTCACGGGCAAGGAGGAAGAAATCATCAGGTCTGCTCTTCGCGACTATATGATTTCAAATTATGATTATAATGAAGATGACGGACTTGTATCCGATACTGTTGTGACAAGCATTATGTCAAAGCTTAACAGCGAGTATGTATGCGCAGATGATTTTTCTTCCGATCTTCATAGTAATTCCTTTGCAGGGGAGAGGATCTTCCTTGACGGAGATAAAGAGGATAACGGCGAATATACATATGATAAGCTTCTTGATGTTATTTCGGGCAAATGCGAGCTGAACTTTGACGGATATTATTCCTCGGATAATGAAGCTGTGATCGATACTGCTCTCAGCAGCGGCTGCAAGGGCTATCGTTATCCGCTTGTTGCAAAGCAGGATGGCAAATTCTGGTTCTGCGATATTTACAAGGAGCTTGTGTTCCCATATGCAGATGAAAATATCTTTGTTCCCGTTAAGCCTGAAGGTTTGCCGCTTGATGAATTCCCGTTCACCGATTCAGCTCTCCGCACCAATATCGTGTGCTTCCTCGGCGGAATTGAAAAGGATTGCTATACCGTCCGCTCTGATAAGCTCAGGCTTGTTGAAGATATCGCAGTTATCAAGCGTTCCGGCGGCACAGACGCTGAAAAGAAAATGCTTATTCTTGAAAAGCTGCTTTATATTATTTCCGGAAATATGGACAGCAAGTCCTACAGGAATCTTTTTAATGACTGTATTTTCGGTTCTAAGCTTTACGACGATTATATCCGTTACAGAATGGACTGTCTTTTTGCTGATGGTATAAAGAGCCTTGACGCAAAGAAAAATCTTCTTGATAATATCAACAGCATAAGTAAATAAGGAGTGCGGAATACTATACCTATGAGCAGACGAATCATTATATCGGCGGCAGCTGTTCTTATGGCGGCGGCAATGCTCGGCGGCTGCGGCAGGTTTTCGGCGGGAGATAATCTTGTTTACAGTGCGATCGAGGATTATGACAACGGTAATTACAGCGAGGCTCTCGAAAGCCTGAAAAAGGCAGGAGAAAAAGATTTTAAGTCGATGAAGGAAGAAAATTATTATTTCTACCTTGGCGAAACCTATTTCAAGCTTGGTGACTATGAAAGATCGCTGAATGCACATCTTCGGGCAATCAAGCTCAAGCCAGGGCTTTTCAAAAGTATGGTCACGGCTGGAGTTTGCTATAATAAGCTTGGCGGACCTGATGAAGCACTGAAAATGTATGAAAAGGCATTGCTGTACGATCCGCAGAATGCTGATTCTGTCGGACTTTATATTAGTATTTCGTCACTTTATATTACGCAGAATAAACCCTATACTGCTATTGACTATCTTGAAAAAGCGTCGGCTATTTATCCCGAGCAGCCAGCCGCTCATGCTTATCTTGCTATTGCTTATGCAATGACCTATGATTATGATAAGTCCGATGAGCAGCTTGTGCTTGCGTCGGCTTACGGCTATGATAAACTTGATGTGATAAAAGAACGCATTGATGAAGTCAAAAGCAGCAGAAATTAATATGGTTCATATCTCGGAACGGAGTCTTTAAATGCTTGAAAATGCACTTGTAAATAAAAACAAATCTGTAAATTATAAGGAAATGTCAAAACAGCTTGAAGAAAATCTTTGCAGTCTTCAGCAAAGAATAAGGGAGAAAAAGCTTCCTGTTATTATCCTGCTTGAGGGCTGGGGTGCTTCAGGAAAGGGTCAGCTTATATCGGATATTATAAAAATGCTCGACCCAAGGTTTTTTAAGGTTCATTCAACTATGCCTGCAAACGAATTTGAAAAGCGTTATCCGCTGATGAAGCGTTTTTGGGCGAATATTCCATCCTATGGCACTATATCTATAATGGACAGAAGCTGGTATCAGGAGCTTGCCATTGCAAGGCTGGAGGACGACGTTTCCGATGAGGAGTATGAACGCAGG
>CAZUDC010000113.1:0-3485 GCA_964619105.1 uncultured Ruminococcus sp. | reverse complement strand
AACCTGCGATCTCCTGCTCGTCACGGTTTCGGGGAGTCGTTTTTTCTTCCACAAGCTGCCGTACTCTTGTATTTGTGGTCACGATACCTTCGATTGCATTGGAACTTTCTGTGCTTTGTATCTTTGCGATCTCAACAAGCTTTTCAAGCTCATCGGGACGCTGCTTCAGATATAACTCTTGTTTGCCGACTTCTTTGTATATTGCGGCGATCAGAGATAATATCTCCAAGTCCCATTTTTGTCCTCGTATTTTGGAGTAGTTAAAATCTCTCATGCCCTTACCTCCGCCTTTATTCCCTTGAATTATATCATAAATAAAGGGCATTGTCAATGATTTGTGGGAATGTTCCCCTTGCCATGCAAAATTTTTTGCCCCGGGTTTGTTGCGCAATTGTAAATTACGGGGGCGCCCTATTGACAGAAAACATTTTTTGTGCTATAACATGTAGCATACTACACTTTTGCCATAGGAGGTCCCCATGCCAAAAAAGGATATAGGCTATTTTATCAAAAACATCAACGACAGGCTGAAGGTCAAGGCCGACGCGGAGATGAAGCGATACGGGCTGACCCTCTCGCAGAGCCGGGTACTGGCCTTTTTGCATGAGAGGGGCGGCGTGGCGACGCAAAAGGAGATCGAGATCTTTTTGGAAGTTTCGCACCCTACCGTGGTCGGGATCGTGTCACGCATGGAGCAGAACGGCTATCTTGCCTGCCGCATAGACGAGGGCGACAAGCGCAACAAACTGGTCGCGCTGACCAAAAAGGCCGAAGCATTTGGCGCCGACATGGAAAGGAGCATCCTGGCAAACGAGAAAAGGTTGCTTGCCTCTTTATCGGAGGCGGATGTAGAACATCTGCGCAGGATGCTGTGCGTGATGTACAATAATCTGGAAGAT
Source organism: uncultured Ruminococcus sp. (assembly GCA_964619105.1). Classification (GTDB taxonomy): domain Bacteria; phylum Bacillota; class Clostridia; order Oscillospirales; family Ruminococcaceae; genus UMGS363. The sequence continues at coordinate 2,586 of CAZUDC010000113.1, read as the reverse complement.
TGAGCCGACAGGATATCGGCTCTCCCTTCTGTCAAAAGTGTAGCGTGCTACAAATCAAGGAGGTAACGTATGATCAAAACACTGGCAAAGAGCCTGCGCGAACACAAAAAGGGCTCCCTATTCACCATTCTTTTGTCCATACTTGAAGCGGCGTTTGAGATCCTCATCCCGCTCTGTATGGCTGACCTGATCGACAAGGGCATCGATCAGGGGCAGATGCCTGTCGTATGGAAATACGGCATAGCGCTCCTGCTATTCGCCGTCCTGCAACTGATCACCGGCGTTCTTTCCGCGCGTGTGGCGGCAAAAACGTCGGTGGGCTTTGCGGCGAATCTCCGGCAGGATATGTACGACAACGTACAGACCTTCGCCTTTTCCAATATTGACAAATTTTCCTCCGCCTCCATCGTCACACGGTTGACGACCGACGTGACCAACATACAAAACGCCTACCAGATGCTGACCCGCATGGCGATACGAGGGCCGGTCATGCTCATCTTCTCCATGATCGTTTCCTTCCGCATCAACGGCACGATCGCATGGCTGTTTCTGGCGATCATTCCCATCATGGCGCTCCTGCTGTTCCTGATCGTGAAGAACGTGCACCCGATATTCCGGCGCGTATTCCATACCTATGACGCACTCAACAACGTTGTGCAGGAGAACGTCAAGGGCATCCGCGTGGTCAAGTCATTCAACCGTGAGGACTACGAGATAGATAAATTCCATGGCATATCGGACGACATCTACCGCGATTTCTCTAAAGGGGAAAGACTGCTCGCGCTCAACTCTCCCATCATGCAATTTTTCATGTATGCCTCAATGATCCTCATCTCCTGGATCGGGGCCAAAGCGATCGTTGCCAGCGGCAATGATGCGGCCCTTGGCATGACGACAGGCGATCTGACCGCCCTCATCTCCTATGCCATGCAGATCCTTACCAGCCTTATGATGCTGTCGATGGTCTTTGCCATGATCACGATCTCCTTCGCTTCGGCACGCCGTATTGCGGAAATACTGGATGAGCAGACGGATATCGCCAACCCCGCAGAACCTGTTATGGCGGTAAAAGACGGCGCCATCTGTTTTGAAAACGTCGATCTTGTCTATGCCTCCAAAGCCGACAAAAAGGTCTTAGACCATATCGACCTGTCCATCCAGTCCGGCGAAACGGTCGGCATTATCGGCGGGACGGGTGCCTCCAAATCCAGCCTGGTACAACTCATCCCCCGCCTGTACGACGTGACATGCGGGAGTTTGACGCTCGGCGGTGTGGATGTACGGCAATACGACCTCGATACGCTCCGCAATGCCGTTGCCATGGTACTGCAAAAGAACGAACTGTTCTCGGGCACGATCAAAGAGAATCTCCGCTGGGGCAACGAGAATGCCGCCGATGGATAAAATGAGCGGGATGCCGCCACGCGCAAGATTCGATCGCAAGACGCTGGGAAGATTGCTTTCCTATATGAAAGACTACAGGGGGCAATTGCTCTTCGTCGTCCTCTGCATCCTGCTCAGCGCGGTCGCCTCTGCCGCGTCGTCGCTGTTCTTGCAATCGCTGATCGACGATCATATCACGCCCCTGCTCAGTTCCTCCGCCCCCGTCTTTACCGGCCTGCTCAAGGCCCTTGTCGTGATCGGTGTGATATACCTTGTCGGTGTCCTTTCGTCGCTGTTTTACAATCGCATCATGGTCACGGTCGCGCAAGGCACGCTCAAAAAGATACGGGATGAAATGTTTGAGAAGATGCAGAGGCTGCCCATCCGTGCCTTCGATACGCGCACGCACGGCGACATCATGAGCCTTTATACCAACGATACCGATACGCTCCGCCAGATGATCGCCCAGTCGATGGCACAGCTCGTATCGTCGGTATGTACCATCGTTGCGATGTTCATTTGCATGCTGTATATCAGCGTGTGGCTGACGCTCGTGGCGGTCGTCATCCTGTTTTTGATCCTGCAACTGGTCAAAGCCGTGGCGGGCAAGATCGGCATATTCTTCATGATGCAGCAAAAAACGCTGGCCGATGTGAACGGTTACGTAGAAGAGATGGTGAACGGGCAAAAGGTCATCAAGGTCTTTTGTCACGAGGACAAGACAAAGCAGGAGATGCGCGAGAAGAACCGTGCGTGGGCAGATGCCGCGGCAAACGCGGGCGGCTATGCCAATTCCATGATGCCGATGATGAACGCGCTGGGGTACGTGCAATATGTGATCATTGCCATCCTCGGTGCGTATATGGCGATAAAGGGCGTAACGAACGTCGGCCTTGCGGGCGCCGGGACCCTGACGCTCGGTGCGATCGCCTCGTTTTTGACGCTCTCGCGCAGTTTTACCAACCCCGTGTCGCAGATATCCAATCAGTTCAATTCTATCGTTACGGCCCTTGCCGGTGCGTCCCGTATTTTTGCCTTTATGGATGAAGAGCCGGAAACGGATGAAGGCTATGTCACGCTCGTCAATGCGGAAGAAATAGACGGCCAGATCGTGGAGGCCGATCACCGCACGGGCATGTGGGCGTGGAAGCACCCGCACGGCGACGGTACACTGACCTATACGAAGCTGGAAGGGCGTGTCGG
>CAZUDC010000112.1:0-3617 GCA_964619105.1 uncultured Ruminococcus sp. | reverse complement strand
TTCCCGGATTCAATCATGTTGCGTGAAGTTGGCGCTGACCATACCAATGGATTCCGGAATGTCAAGCATACGATCATCATGGGTTCTCAAGCAAAAGCTAATACCGCTGAAGACATGAACAAGTATTTCGCGCGTAACGGAAAGGGAAAGTACCTGGCGCAGAACAAGTGCGACGGATGCTCTATCGCGCTGAACTATGCTGACGGTAAGTTTATGTCTGGTGTCACGCGAGGCGATGGTAAGGTTGGCGATGACATTACCCAGAACGTTCTTAAGATGCAGGGCCTGGTACGTAACCTTACGGAAAGCTATACCGGTACAGTACGTGGCGAAGTACTCCTGGATAAGGAAACAAAAGACAAGTACTTCCCTGACATGAAGAATTGCCGTAACGCAGCAGCTGGGATCATGAAGCATCTTGACGGCGCCGATTGCGAAAAGCTGACCATCAGGGTGTACGACGCACAGTACCTGGACAAGTCCAAATCATTCCGTACGCAGGAGAACCTACAGTCATGGTTACAGCGGCAGGGTTTCATTGTCGCTGATTGGCAGTTGGTGGACACATCCCGCGGCTTTAATGGCGCTGAAGCGATCAAGCTTGTCAAGAAAGCCTTTACGGAAGAAGCTATCAATAACAGGGCTTATGACATTGATGGCATTGTGTTCAAGAAGAATGACATTGACATGCATGACATCCAGACGGAAGTGCGTCCTAAGACCATGGTTGCGCTGAAAAATAAATATACGCTAGCAGTAACAACGATTGAAGGAATTGATTGGTCAGTAAAGAATGGAACATTAACTCCGGTAGCAATCGTGTCACCATGTGAAATTGACGGTACAACGGTTAAACGTGCATCTTTAGCAAATATTTCTTGCATGGAAGAATTAGGTATAGAAATAGGGCATAAAGTCATTATTACAAAAACTGGAATGATTATACCTAAAATACTTAAAGATTTAACTACTGGGAAATTTGCAAGCGGCTATGAATTTTAAATGCAAATCGTCAGAAATCCCATTAGCTTTAGCTCGTGGGTAGTTCATTCAAGAATGCTGATGGAATTTTGACATAGTTGAGCCCGGAAGATTCCATCTCTTTAGGGTGGAATTCCAAGGGCACAAAAAACATAGTTTAATAAAAATACAAATTTCATTTTCTAAAAATTATATATATAGAATATGGCAAGGGAAAAGCTTACAGAAGTGGAACGACAGAAAATTAGAGATTCTCTTAACGCAACTCGTGAAAGACGGAAGTCTCAGACTATCAAAGTCTTTGAGTTAAAAGTGAACTGTCATCATACTTCTAAAGAAACTTTTGCCAAAATGAATAATTATTTCAAGCAAGCAAAATGGATTGAGAATGATATGCTTGCATGCAGCAAAAAAGTCGATGAAGAATACAACATATTCAAATACGAGTATTTAGACCACAAAGAAGTCAAAAGAAAAGACAAAGATGGAAATTTCATAACAGAAAATATCGATTTACCCGTGTACTTTCATCGCGCACTAGTGAAACAAATTAAGACCGACATAATGAACTTGCACAAAGCAAAAGTCAAAGGAAGAAAAGTCGGTGCTTTGAAGTTCAAAAGAGAAGTCAACTCGATTCCTATCATAACGGGTGGATGCAAAGTCATAGACAAGACGCATATAACAATCCCAGGATTTCATAAATTAAAAGTTTATGGTCTTGAACAACTAGACAAGTTTTCTGAATACGAGGTTGCAGATGCAAGATTTGTGAGAAAAGCAAGCGGATTCTATGTTCATATTTCTGTTTGCTTGAACAAAAATACAAATCAGAAGTCTAAAACTTACAAAGATGTAGGATTAGACTTCGGCATAAAAGACAATATCATAACTTCTGACGGAGAAAAATTCAACTGCAAAGTGCAAGAAAGTGAGCAACTCAAATTTCTTCAAAGACAAATGAGGAAAAAGACTGTAGGCTCTAAGCGCTGCTGGAAGTTGAAAAATCAGATTCAGAAAGAGTATGAACATTTGTCTAACAAAAAGGCTGATGAGGCTAACAAGTTGATTCATCATCTAAGAAAAGAGTATGATGTAGTGTACTTTCAAGATGAGCAGATTTCTAAATGGAAAAAGTTCAATTTTGGAAGACAAATTCAGCATTCTTACTTAGGACGAGTGAAAGCAAAGTTGGTCTCAATGGAAAAAGCTGGTGAGTCTTTCAAGATATCTAAATGGATGCCAACTACAAAGTTCTGTCCAAACTGTGGATGTTTGAATAATATTGGATTAGATGAAAGAACTTACAAATGTGAATGTGGGTATCAGTTTGATAGAGATGTTCATGCTGCAAAAAATGTAAAATTGTTTGGCTCGACAAAAAGAGCTGAGTGGTTGGAACAACCCTCCGTAGAGATATTGGCCTCTACTGCTTTAGAGAATACCTCAAAAGTCAGCAAGCTAAGTCGTAGAAGCGAAAAACAAAAGATTCCACCTTTCAAGGTGGAATAGAGTTCACCTTATCGGAAAACCATGTTCACCTCGGCTGTACCAATGAGTTCTGTCCTAGCAGAGCGTCGGGTACCATCGCTAAGTGGTGTTCCGTCATGAACATTAAAGAAATGGGTCTGACCACGATTGAGAAGATTCAGGAACAGGGATTCTTCTCTACCATCGGCAAAGCTTATCAGGAGCTTGAGGATACGGCCATTGACGCGTACATGATTCCGTTGCTGGGTAAGAACTGGTCCAACATCAGAAAGGAGTTCGGCGCACATCGTGACATGACTCTGGCGCAGCTGGTCGCAGGATATAACATTCCCGGGATCGGCGAGAAGCAGGTACAGAAGGTCATTGATTCCTTTAAGATTAAGAAGCTGGAGGATTTCTTCGGCGATGTTAATCCTGGACGGTTCACCTGTGACGGCATTGGATTTATATTAAGCCAGAAGCTTAGTAACGGGTTAGAAGTCAATAAAGCTGATATGCTGGAAACAATTAAGCATGTCCGATTGATTAATCCTGTAACGGCGGCTGGTAAGCTTTCTGGTAAGAGTTTCTGTTTCACGGGAGCTATGGAATACAAGCGTAAGGATCTTCAGGACATGGTTACAGCTAATGGCGGTACTAACCTTGATTCCGTTACGAAGACCCTGACGTACCTGGTTATGCAGGATAAGAATTCCACATCGGGTAAAGCTAAGAAGGCAAGGGAACTCGGGATTACCCTTATTTCACCGGAAGAATTCCTTGAGATGGTACGATGAAGAAACCCGTAGGGATTTCCTTCTGACGGTACTGTAACGACGGTACATTGGATTCCGCTGCAACAGTTAATGTGTACTTCGCATCGCATTTGGAATGGGATAAACCATATGCCGCCAGGAAATATACCTGTGATAACGCGTTAATTGGTACAGGTCCGGCAACAGAAGAAGGTTATCTTCCGTTATTTTTACCTGTTGACGGTGGGACAACTATTAAGTATAATGACATAATTGAGCCCGGAAGATTCCATCCCTTTAGGGTGGAATGGAGTTCACCAAATATACATCCTTAAAACATCCAGTGACGCCGAAACCGTTGTCAATAATTTGATGACAGAGATTGCGCTTTCTGATGGTGACTGATTCATA
>CAZUDC010000111.1:0-3669 GCA_964619105.1 uncultured Ruminococcus sp. | reverse complement strand
AATTATAAAAATTAAATTTGAAAAAGGAGAAAAATACCATGTTGTACACTAACAATACCATCAACAATACCGTGAAGACCAGCAATACCAGCATGACCAGCGAGACCAGCGCTCCCTTTTTGATGACGGCGGAAGCCGGTGAAACCCCCAATCCCCCGGCGGGTGCCGGGGTCTCCGAGGGGATACCTGCTTTCTGCCAACGGGTATCAAAGGAGTACCTAGCCAAAGTTATCGGATATATTGTATATCTGACAAGTTCTGGCAAGGAATACTCTTGTGTGCCGTATGCAAGAGAAGGTGACTTTGCCGCTGAAATCGAGGACTGTCTGGATCATGGTGTGCCGATCAGCGTTTGCGTGTTCACGGATGAAGCGGGTAAGCCCATGATCTCCACTCGCTTCATTGGAGAACAAGGATGCCTGCCTTGTGGGTACAGAACAGAACCCCATCCGCTGTGCATTCCTACAAAAGCAGAGACTGCAACCACAAAAGCGAAAACGCTGTTTTGGAAGATCCCGGTAAGCTGGTCTATGATGGCTACAATCGAAGTTGAAGCGGCTACTCTGGCGGAAGCCATTGAGATCGCACAAGACAAAGACGACGAAATCCCCCTGCCAGATGGTACCTACATGGGCGAGTCCTGGGAAGTCGATTGTGACGACGAGGAATATCTCCGTGCATGGTACAACGACAATCAGGAGGATCTGGATCTTTCCGAAACTGAGGACTGCGAAACAACTGCCATCACCGAAGAGGACGCTCGTGCTGACATCATTGAGCATCTGAGTGGGTTAGAGGAAAGCTGGTTTGAAGAAACTTGCCATCGCTATAAGGCAGAGATCCTTGCAAACAATGCGCTGATCGAAGCCTTGGCTGCGGAGCATCTGCGCTGCGTTAATCGTTTTGGAAATGATCGTGATTGGTCGGCTCAAGACGCTTGTAACGGCATTGAAGATGCGCTTCAGGAACTGTTCAAGCCCAGCGACACAACCAAGGGGGCATAACCGTGAAAACCACAGTATTGCAAGATCCCTGGGAGCAAATGTCATTCTTTGATCCCCTGTTTGCAGGCGTTCAGAGCCGATGGCTTTTCAACGGAGATACCCATTGTGCCTTGCCTATGACCGAAGAAGCCAAGCATCTGGTGCCGGAAGGAAAATATATTATTATGGTTGGAACGCATCCTCTTGTGCTGCGGCCAACTGAACTGAAAAAAGATGAAGTCCCGGAGGGTCACGAATTCTATCATTACGAGATAGGCGGCGTGATTTACTCCGGTATTTTCATAGGAAGCGAAAAAGATATTATGGAGGAGTAAAATATGTTTTGGATCGATGGACCCAAAGAGGTCATTCCTGAAGAAAAAATTACGATGAAAGAGGACGAGAACAGATATTTCGTGCCCGGCACTATCCACGGCGGCGACTACCTGATCCAAGTCTACTACTGGAGCAATGGTAGCAGCCCCCAGGGAGACCGTATCGGCGTGAAGTACCTCTGCCCTACTGACATCCTTGACTGGGAGAAGAGAGCCAAGGAACCCGATGGAGTCTTCAACAAGGACATATTCGAGGAGCTGCTCAACGAGGAGGCCGAGGAATATGTGGTGGAGAACGACGGTTCCGGCGACTTTGCTACACTGGTCGAACAGTGGGGAAATTCCCATGTATGGAACTACGAGGAAGTCATTCGCTGGGCGAAGGAATATCTTCTGCATTCCGATGCTTATTACGCAAGACAGATGGTTGCGGAAACCGGCTACGGACTGGATACACTGATCAACGACAAAAACGAAACTATCCGCTATATAGTTGCCTGCCAGAAGTACGGCATGGACCGGCTGATCAATGACCCGTCATACATCGTTCGTTGTGGAGTCGCAAGAGCCGGCTACGGATTGGATGTGCTGGCTAAGGATCCCTGTTCTGTCGTGCGCCGCATCGTGGCAAGCCAAGGCTATGGTTTGGAGGAACTGGTGAACGATCCGGATAGATTTGTCCGAGAGATCGCACTGGAGGAGCTGAAAAATCGAAATCCGGAGCGTGTAACCACGAAGAAGGTGCGTGTTCGCTTTGTGGCAGAGCACACCGATACCGTTACAATCCCTGCCGGATTAACTGCCGAGCAAGAAGTCGAGTATGCCAAGCGTGAGCTGGCCAAAATCGACTGCAAAAAACTGAAGATTGAAATCGACAACTTGGAAATTATTGAAAATTAAGAAGGAGAAAAATCATGGAAAACAACAATATTTACGATAAAGTAGAACAGACCTTGAAACCCCTGTGGCGTGACGGCTATCATGCTGCCGCCAAACTGATCGAGGACCTGGTAGCAGACAACCAAAAGCTCATGGAGCAGCTTATCCTGCGTAACGATGAACTGCTCCGCCTCCGGGACGAAGTGAAACAGGCAGAAGGCACAAGCGTATCGGCATAAGGAGGGTTCATTATGGCACGCAATTGGTTGATCCTTCGAGCTGCCGTTGAGCAGGAGATTCTGTTCCCCTCCCAGAAGGCGCTGGATCACTATATCGCCCAGTTGGAAGCAGATAACTTCCCCCATCAGCTCATTCGCAGTACCGTCAAGGAAGACGGTACTGTGGTGGTTCTGATGCGAAAGCGATATAACCCGATGAACACCTTCTTCCCTGTGGAATCTGGGCACTGGATCTTCGATCACCAGGATTTTACTGACGGCGGCTATGTAGACATCTACCGCTGTTCTCACTGTGGCGGCAAAAGCGACAAACGGAGCAAGTTCTGTCCTGAATGTGGTTTCCCGATGGAGAAAGAAGCAGACGAAAGCGCCAAGGAGTGCCTTTTCTGCAAAAACTCTCTATCTACGGACACCCCGGAAGGGCCGGCACTTATCTGCTTCCGCTGTGAAGGTCACGAAGGCGAGAAAATGATCGTTTCCGATACCTGTAAGAACTACAAAGAGAATTGACCCCATATACCCTCCCCTGCATAATGCCGGAGAGGGTCGTACCAAATTTAGACGGAGAAATATATGAGAAAAACATTGAAGTATGGCAAGGTTGAATATCGTAAATTTGACTGTCCCAAGTGTGAATGCGTATTTGTAGCAGACACCGCAGAGACATACGAAGGCACTTCCGAAGGTTGTAGCGTTCGTATGCTGAACTGCGATTGTGGGCAGCCGATGCGCTGGAACAGCGGCAAGCCTTACGATTTTGAGGCGGCAGCCAATGAAAGGAAAAAGCGCTTGTCCCTCTCTGTTTATGGCATGGACGATTGTTCTCCGGTAGATGTGGTGGAACGGCTGATCGCAGACAGTGCCTTTATTAACGGTGTCTGAAACAGTGAACCTCCATAGCCAAAACCAAATACCGCCCCTGCGTTTTATATGCAGGGGCATCACAGAAAGGAAAAAGCGCAATGAAAAAATGCGTCAAATGCGAACAGCTGGAAGTCGTGAATGGGTATACGATCAACCGAGAGGAAGACCGTGAAATAGATCCCATCACTCTGGAGCCGAAAGGCAGAACCTATGTGTTCTACACGATCAATGACGACGAAACGATGCTGGAGAGCCGCAAGACCTTGCAGGCCGCACGCAAATATGCGAAGGCCCTTGAAAAAGGCAACTGTTAGAAAAACCAAATTTCAATATTACAAAAGGAGAAAAAGCTATGAAATACTATATCGC
>CAZUDC010000110.1:0-3722 GCA_964619105.1 uncultured Ruminococcus sp. | reverse complement strand
ATATCCACTCAAATCCTTGACAGAGCGAATGTTTTGCCCTATAATGGAAATGAACTGGTAAATCATGAAATGTATTCCAATGGTGAGGGTGAGACTGATTCCGATGATGATGACAGCAAGGATCATTTTGACGTTGTTTTCCTGATCGATGAAATAAGTTATACGGACACTCAGCTTAATGAGATCAAGAAAGAAATACAGGCTGTTTCCGAAATAATCTTTAAACATTCAAAAGATGTAACTATTTCTGTCTATGGTCTTGACGGAAGCGGACTGACTCATTCCACTTGGTATGGCAGAGCTGACAATATTACTAATGTTGGAATAATGCTGAGCCATGTATCTCATAAAAAGATAGCCAACAGATATAACCAGGTGGCACTTTCAGAGTGCATTGACTATGTTATCGCAGCACATAAGATCAGCAGCGAGTCAGCCAAGCGTCCGGAATATGGATTTGTATATTATGACCCATATTATTTAAACTCCGACAGCGAGTTAGTATTCAGATTTCTTGCGGATTCCCCAAGAACAGATGAATACGGAATGAAAATGCTGGAGTTGGTAAAAAGTGAAGGCACGGATATTGATTTCAGTACAGTTACCGCTTCATACGCAGAAATTATAGGCAGTAAATCGTATGCAAACAACCTTTCGGAAGTAACAAACGGAACGTTTATAAACGGTACGTCATATACGAGTGTTGTTAATGAGAGTATAGAACACATATACGGCAAGGCTCTTGAAGAGGTCAATGTATATAAGCTCCTTATCGCCACCAATTTTGAGTATGTAAACCTTGAAAAGCCGATCACCGAAAAGTACATTGAAAATGCAATAAAGTACGGTCATAACTATATAGACATCTCCGAATTTGACGAAGAAGATATTGAAGACTGCGCAGACACAGACGGAGACGGCTTGTGGGACTTCCAGGAAATAAAGGTATTCAAGGGCCTGACAGAAACACCCGAAAATCAGATAATTTGGTTTGAAGATGGAAAATTAATACTTCCGACAGTCAATGACATGACCAAGGAAGTATACAAAGACATTTATTCAAGCGAAGAAATAGATGCGTTCAGAGGGTATTTTGCTGAACAGTACGGTCATAATATTGATTCTGAGTTTTGGAGAACACCGGTTTTGCCTATTAATTCGCATCCGATCAAGCCTGATACGGATGGGGATGAAATACCTGACAGCTTAGATGGCAAGCCAGCGATAGCCGATGATTATCCTCAGTTATTTAAAGAATTAATTATATCAAGATTTGTTGAGTATAGTGACATATCATATATTAATTTTAATACTATGATATGTACAGTATCATTAGATGAATTATACTCGTGCATTGACATAACTAACTTGGATTGGTATAATAAATTTGGCGATCCGGAAAGTATAGCAATAGATACTGAGCCAATTGATGCATACTATATACTTGCAAGCGGCATGGGTGATGAATCCACCTATTTTGCTGTAAAATGGAACGATATATCAATAGTCAAGCAAATAAAGGTTATTAATCAGGTAAATACAGCGAAAAGATATACCAATGCCGATTTTACAAAATTAAAATCAGAATACCCCGAGTATGCTTTGTCTGTGGAAATTGCAGAGAATGCTCAACTATGGCTTGAGTCTGTTTCTGAAGTTGACAATGACTATATATCAGATATTAATAAGTTTATTGATAATTCGGTCACTAACCTTCAAATACTATATAAAGTTACAAATAGCGAATTAGTAAATGCAGTAGATAATACATACCGAAATGCAGCAAAGGGCTTTTTTGCTGTGGCATATCATACAACAGATACTGTTACTAAATTACCTGCAACAGTACTGATGATCCCAAAATCATACATCGAAAGCGACTATTTATATCGATGTGATTTTGAAGAAAAGTATGGTTACAGACCATTTAAATATTCAGGCATTTCCAGAAGCCTTTTCACAATAGAAACGGCTTTCAATATGGGACTGTATGTTTTAGATGATTTTGAAAACCAGGTCTTTTTAGGAACTGACGCTGACAGAGAGCAGTATCTGGGTGGAATGCTTTTTGAATTGTGCGTTACGCTGATAACAACTGAAACAGCAGAGGCTTTAGATAAAGCGAGTGCATCGGTCAAAACTAAAAATGCGGATGAATATATTGATATTATTAATAAGCCGGATGCAGAGCTTTCCGCCGATCAATTTGCTTATAAAAAAGCGTATGAGCAATCTAAACAAATAGATGATATTGCTGCAGCAGTTAAAAAGAACAGCGGCACAACAGGCAAAGAAAACATTGGTTCATCATCGGTAATATATGATCCTAAAACAGGACATTCTTATATTTCATATAAAGAGTTTGCTGAACCGCCTATCACACAGCCGGTAAAAAATATTTTTGATGATTATCATAATCTTTCAAAAGTTACAAGTAAAGAAACAGGTGCTTATGGAGAGAAAATAGCCAAACGAATGTTAGAAGATGATAACTGGACAATATTATATGATGTGAAAAATGCATCCAATAACGGAATAGATATAGTTGCACAAAACGAAAAGGGTTATATAGGCTTCTTTGAAGTTAAAGCTTCTTCAACAGGAAAAATGCCAAGTCTTTCATCAGATCATGGTACGACAGTAGGACAACAAGACATGAAGGGGTTTATAAAGCAGCGGATAGAGTTAGCAATGAGAGGAGAGTATAACAATGAAAAAGCTCAAAAAGTGGCAAAGCAATTGTATGATAACTTGTATAATAATAGCAATGATTATGAATATACAATTACAGCTACAACCGTAACAGTTGACTTTTCAACAGATACGATATCAGTGGCAAAATGGTAATGGAGGAAAATATGAACATATTAAGCGAAACCAATAAAATTATAGAGGCAAACGGCAGAGGTACTTTAGGAGTAAATCTACTGTGGTTTGTACAAAAAGCACTTCCCGAGAAGAAAATAACTATATATGAAGCATTTCAGCTTATGGAAATGAGTATACGCTATAGGGACTACATCTCTCAAAGGGATAACTGGAGCGGTGGCTACGATATTGTTGAATTTATGAATATGGCACTTATGGCAAGGCTCTTTGAAGAGCAGGAGTTATATACACATTTTTGTACCGAGTCATTAAAAAAACGTGAGATTTGGTATAAAAGATTGAAAAAAAGCCACGGCGGAAAACTGCCTAAACTGGACAAATACTACTACTTGGTCGATCTGGAGAAAATTTTAAGCGCAGACCTGGCAAGTATGGAAATGCTGAGTCAAAAAAGGTTTGCTCCAAAAAGAAAAAAAGATAGGTTATTTATATATCATTGGACGGAATTTCCCTATGATTATTTTGTTTATGAAGATGAACTTATCAAAGTTTTAAAGGGAGAGATAGATCATTATGATGTTGATAAAACCATATCTCCTGAGATATGTGATATGATGGTGGCGATCGAGCTGCGCGCTTTGGATTTAGAGTGAGTAATTGATCATTAGCAATTCCGGTTCCAGCCGAGGACTAACAATCTTCGGCTGGAGCTTTTTTTAATACAACAAATAACAGCAAAGCTTCCGAAACCTTCATACAAGCTCTTGACAAAGCACAAATTTCACTCTATAATGGAAATGAACTGTACCCGTCAAACCCTCCCCCGTCCATAAAAAGAAAGCCCTCCGCTGATTTTGTTCGGCGGAGGGCTTTCTTTTTATGGACGGGGGAGG
>CAZUDC010000109.1:0-3811 GCA_964619105.1 uncultured Ruminococcus sp. | reverse complement strand
CGTTGTACCCGCCCGCGCCGCCACCGGCTGGTTGCAAATGAGCAGGGAGCAGGACGCGCCCACGGCCTAAGTACATGTCAGTATTGGCCGCCGCAGAGTAGTAATCCCATGCCATAAGGTAGGAGATGATGGGAGCCAAAAGGCTCTCGCCAAATGGCAGGGACGGCAGGGACGTAATACCATCGGTAAATTTTACCAGCTCAACGCCCAGATGGTCGACAAATGGCAGGAGCGTGGGGGTGTCAAAAAATATCCCGGCATATGCCTTGCCTATGGCCTTTTTCACCACCGTTGGCAAGTCGCGGAATGCTACACGGCCGCCAGCCCCACGGCCCACAAAGGCGCCATTGGTGATAGACCCCTCGACCCGTTTGACCTCATACGATACCAGAGGGGCATTGGGTATCACTGTCCCGTCAGGGCGCGTATAATCGGCAAAATAGCGGTGCTCTATGACGTTATAAGACTTTACCGCATTGCCCTCTCCCGGGCGCCCTCCTGCAATGCCGATGTCCGTAAACGACTGCAAAAAGCAATCCACCGCAACGACCTCGCCGGTCGGCCCTACGGTCGGCAAAAATTGGTCTATCCTGAGAGCATCGCACCAAAGGCCTTTCGTGCCCTTGTTGATACGCATCAGCGATGTCCCACCGGCGACCGCATACTTAACGGCCTTTTTAACCGCCGACTGGAAATTGCTCTCATCTGCCCACTTGTTTATGGCCTCCAAAGACGGATTGACCGCGTCCCCATCGTGCATCTTGCCCGTGTTTCTGAATAGCACGCGGGACTCGGTAATTTTCCGCGCCGCCTTGTCGATCAGGGCGGACGCAAGACGCGTAGACGGTATCCCCTTGTCAGGGTCGTGGAAGTATGGCACCCACCCATCGGCCCACCACATCCAGTTTTGCACAAACCGCTCGTAAAACTCATGATATGGCGCCGGTATCATGGCATAAAATGCCCCGTGCGTTATGTAAGAGTACGTCCAGTACGTGCTAAATGTTGCCGATCGGATCCAGGGCGCCTGCTGTGCGCCGCTCTGTATGCACTCCATTTGTCCCCTCCTTAATCTGTTACTGGGTCTGGCCACATGGCGGCCGGGTTAGCGTAATATGTCGCGACCGCGTACCTACACGCATCTGCGCTATCGTTGGGCACTGACCCGTCATAAGTGACGCCGTCTTTTGCCCACACCATGGCGCTCAGGTCGGTCACAAGTTGCCGGTCTCCCGGCACAAACTTGTTGCGGTGGTAGTTGTACCACCCGCCAAAATCCAAGATATACAAGTGCCCTAGCGCAAATGCATTGTTGACCACATCGGTCGTTTGCGCTATGTCCTTTTTTGTCATTTTGGTCACGTTGTATTTTGCTGGCAGGCCGTAAGACAAGGTGAGCACCAAGTCAGCGGCCGCACAGTCAACGGCCATGTAATGCCGCGCACCCCGGACGTCAAACGCGTATTTTTTGTCCATGTCCTCCAAATATCGCCGTATCAGCGGCAGTAATTGCGCATTAGACAAGGCCCCGTCTTGCTGTGGGTCATGGTAAAACGGCTCCAAAATAACAGCGTTGCCATCGTCTAAGACCGCCAACGGCTCAATGGCCGTAGCATCGTTTGCATTGGCCCCATCCACGCCCCAAATGACATATACAGGCCGGTGCCTGCCGTATCTCGCGGCAAGTGCGTCCGGTGTCAGGTAGTGGCGCGACCGGTCAAACAACGGGTATACAAGGCCCTCAGCCTGCACCCAATTGCCCAAGATAAATCTGTCATAGTATACGGTACCTTTGTACTCTGCCTCCAGGTTGCGCACAAACTCCGGCGGCAAAAACTTGTTGTCGTAGATCGTAAATTGCTGGCTGTATACGTCCAGCCCCGGCGTGTCTATGTGCCGCTTGACGTAATGAGAGGGCGCCGCCGGGTTACATGTTGCGTCACACTTTGCCCCCGGCCGGTCTAGTCGGCTCTCCAGCATCGCAAAAAACGATTGCGGGTAGGTGGCCAGCTCATCCAGATACGCATACCCAATGCCCATACCTTGTATCTTTTCCGCGGCCCTCTCGTCACTGGCCCCGATGCAATACACGTCTTTGCCAAACATCCGCACCACCCGGCTACCGACTGCGTCAACCCGCGTCTTACCGATAAGGCCGGGGTAGATGCCGCGCATAGGGTTGAGCACGTTGCGCTCTAACGTTGCAAGCGTCTTGCCGCACATGATGATCGGCGCGTCCCAATGCTCGCGGATGCGGAGAGGGACCAAAAAATAGGACACGTAAGTCTTGCCCGATCGCGTGGCGCCGTATAGTATGTTCCAGCGTGCGCGGGCGTCCCGTAGCACGCTTAACTGTTTTGCTCCAAACATCAGCCGTTATACCCGTTGCCCGCTTTGATGATAGCATCGCACAAGCGGTCTAGCGCCTCTTTGTCCGAGCTGTTGTTTGCCCGGTCCGCAAATGTCTCTGACAGTATCTTGATTGCCCCCATGCGGTCACGCATAGACGCGGCCGCGATATCCTCCGCGCTAAACTCCAACAGAGCGTCTATCAAGGCTTGCGCCCGGCCCCGCTTGCTGTCCAGGTATGCGCACATTGTCGGTGCGTCCACGGACACCCTATTGTTGCCCTCTCTGGCCTTGTCCACAATCTCCTTGTTGTACCGTAACGCATGACGCACCCGCGCCGGTGTTATACCCAGCTTATCCGCAATGGCGGCCATGGACATCCCGCCCGCCGCGTATAGGTCTAGTATCTGCTTGCGTTGTTTTTCCGCCGCCTCGTCCCGCCGCGTTGCCATGCCCTCGCCTCCTTGCAAAATCATTACCTATATGTTATAAAGGATAGTGCATGCGCCTAACTTTTGCCACCCGCCACTGTGCGCCAAACTACGCCAAGTTATCAACATTTTTTGATTTTTTTGATTTTTTTGATTTTTTTTGCAAAGCCCCTTGACAATCTTGTGTAGATGTGCTATACTGTATATACAACAGGGGGGCAACCCTCCAAAACAAGACAGAGGAGATAACAACTATGGACCGTACAATTACTTACAAGCGCACAACCCCAACCCCAAATGCAGTATACAGGGGCGCCGAGCTGGTCGGCGTTGACCAGGACGCGGCGGGCACATTGGTAGTAAGAGAGGGCACAACCGTGATCTGCAAAAAGGTGGCTTGCGGGCGCACAAGCTTAACGAGCATCACGCTCCCCGATGGTGTTACGACCATAGAGGATGACGCTTTTGCTTATTGCAAGGGCCTGCAAAGCATCAACATCCCGGATAGCGTGACCAGCATTGGTGATGGTGCGTTCCGCGGGTGCACAAGCTTAACGAGCATCACGCTCCCGGCCGGTGTCACAAGCATTGGCGACCAGGCGTTTTGCAATTGCATCAATCTGACGAGCATCGCGATCCCGGACGGCGCCAACGTTGGCGAGTACGCTTTTTACGGTTGCGCCAACTTGCACCTGGACGGCACAAGGGATCTTGTCACCGCAGTCCCCGGTGCACAGCGGTTTTTGGAGACGTCCGTCAATCTGTGGGACGATAACAACGGCTGGGGCTATGACGCGTGCCTTGACAACAGCGAGGACACGACGGGGCGCACGACCATCCCATCCGACTGGATGAGGTGGATGGAGATAGACTTTGACGATGACGAGATGAGCCCGGAGCGTTGCAGGGTCACGTGCGTACTGCGCGATAAGGTTGACGAGTGGGATTTTATCGAGCTTGATCGCGTGACCGCGTTGGGCACCGATATACTGGCTAGCAAGGAGGGATAACATGGATAGCAAGGGTGTAAT
>CAZUDC010000108.1:0-3955 GCA_964619105.1 uncultured Ruminococcus sp. | reverse complement strand
GTATAATGTTGGTATCATTGGTGCAACAGGTATGGTAGGACAGAGATTTTGTCTTCTGCTTTCAGAACATCCCTGGTTTAATGTAGTAGCCCTTGCAGCTTCTCCAAGAAGCGCAGGAAAGAGGTACGAAGAGGCTGTAGGTGCAAAATGGGCTATGACCTCCCCTATCCCCGAAAATATCAAGGATCTTGTTGTTATGGACGCAACTGCTGATGTTGAAAAAATCGCAGGAATGGTTGACTTTGTATTCTGTGCAGTTGATATGAAGAAGGATGAGATCAAGGCACTTGAAGAGCGTTATGCTAAAGCTGAATGCCCTGTTGTTTCCAACAACTCCGCACACAGATTTACACCTGACGTTCCTATGGTAGTACCTGAGATAAATCCAGAGCATATTGAGATCATTGAAGCTCAGAGAAAGCGTCTCGGCACTAAGAGAGGCTTTGTTGCTGTTAAGTCTAACTGCTCACTCCAGAGCTATGTTCCTGCTCTTCACCCGCTCAAGGATGAATTCGGAATTGATAGAGTTCTCGTGTGCACATATCAGGCAATTTCTGGTGCTGGAAAAACCTTTGAAACAATGCCTGAAATCGTTGATAACGTTATTCCTTTTATCGGCGGTGAGGAAGAAAAGTCCGAGCAGGAGCCTCTTAAGCTCTGGGGTAAGATCGAAGGAGATCACATCGAAAGTGCTAAGGAACCTCTTTTCACAGCACAGTGTTTCCGTGTTCCTGTTTCCGATGGTCACACAGCTGCTGTATTTGTTAAGTTTAAGAAGAAGCCTACAAAGGAGCAGATGATCGAGGCTTGGAAAAACTTTAAGGGAGTTCCACAGGAGTGCAATCTCCCAAGTGCACCTAAACAGTTCCTTCACTATTTTGAAGAGGATAATCGCCCTCAGGCAAAGCTTGACAGAATGATTGAAAACGGAATGGCTGTTTCTGTAGGCAGACTCCGAGAGGATAATCAGTATGATTATAAATTTGCTTGTCTTTCACATAACACCCTCAGAGGTGCTGCAGGCGGTGCAGTACTTCTTGCAGAGCTTCTTGCCGAAAAGGGCTATTTTGACTGATGAAATTAAAGCTTTATAAAGCGACGGACGACGATTCGGCTCTCATTGCCGATTTTTTGAAAAAGCTTGCGGAATTTGAAAAGCTTTCCGAGTTTTGCAATGTAACCGAATCGCAAATCCGTGAATTAATGAATGAGCTGAATGGTCTGAATGCTTTGATTGCAGAGGATAACGGTAAAGCTATCGGAGTAATGGTTTATAACTTCTACAAGATAGCTACATTTTCAGGCAAACGCATACTGTACATTGAGGATGTTTTTATAGAACAGGAGTATAGACGATGTGGAATCGGACAAATGATGTTTGATGAAATAAAAGCTATCGGAAAACAGCTTAATTGTAATCGAATAGAATGGAAATGCCTTGATTGGAATACGTCGGCACAAGGCTTTTATGAAAAAATCGGCGGAAGATGTGAAAAAGATGAATGGCTTACATACACAATAAAACTTTAAACCAAATAAGGAGCCTATTATGAAGAATACGATTTTTACAGGTGCAGGAGTTGCAATTGTTACACCTATGAATGCTGATTGCAGTGTGAATTATGAGCAGCTTTGCACAAATATTGATTATCAGATCGAAAACGGTACTGATGCAATTATTATTTGCGGTACAACAGGTGAATCCTCAACACTTACCCATGAGGAACACGTTGAATGTATCAAGAGATGTATTGAACATGTTAATAAGAGAGTTCCTGTTATTGCAGGTACAGGCAGCAATGATACAGCCTATGCTATTGAGCTTTCCCGTGAGGCTGAAAGACTTGGTGCTGACGCACTCCTTGTGGTTACACCTTATTACAATAAATCATCACAGCGTGGACTTGTTGCTCACTACACAGCTATAGCTGACAGCGTGAATATACCTATTATACTTTATAATGTTCCCTCAAGAACCGGTGTTAATATTTCCATTGATACCTATGTTCAGTTGGCTGAACATAAGAACATCGTTGCCGCAAAGGAAGCTAATGGCAATATATCTGCTGTTGCAAAGTTGATTGAAGCTTGCGGCGATAAGCTTGATGTATATAGCGGAAACGACGATCAGATCGTTCCCATTATGTCACTTGGCGGAAAAGGTGTAATCAGCGTATTTTCCAATGTTATGCCTAGGGAATGTCACGACATTACTGAATGTTGCCTAAAGAATGACTTTGTTTCTGCTGCAAAGCTCCAGCTCAAGTATCTTGATCTTATAAATACACTTTTCTGTGATGTAAATCCTATCCCTGTAAAGGAAGCAATGAACATCCTCGGTATGAACGCAGGAGAATGCAGACTTCCTCTTATCAGAATGGAACAGTCAAAGATAGATTTACTTACAGAATCAATGAAAAAGGCAGGACTTGTTAAGTAAATCAGTTGGGAAGTGAAAAAATGGTAAAACTAGTTATCAATGGTGCAAACGGACATATGGGCAGGGTTATCAATTCTGTTATTTCGGAAAGAAATGACTGTATAACAGTTGCAGGAATTGATCACGTTACTGATCGCTACTCCGATTTTCCGATAGTGTACTCTCCTGCTGAATTGAATAAAAAGCCTGATGTTATCATAGATTTTTCACATCCATCGGCTCTTGATTCGTTACTCGAATATTGTCTTTCTACGGGAACGCCTGTTGTCATCGCAACAACAGGATATAACGATGAGCAGATTGTAAAAATAAAGAAGGCTTCTGAGCAGATTCCGGTTTTCTTTACATTCAATATGTCACTTGGAATCAATCTTCTTACCAATCTTGCGAAAACTGCAGCAGATATTCTTGGTGATCAGTTTGATATTGAAATCGTTGAAAAGCACCATAGTCAGAAGCTTGATGCACCAAGCGGTACAGCGATAATGCTTGCAAATGCTATCAATGAAACTCTTGATGAGAAGTATCATTATGTTTATGACAGACATTCTCAGCGTAAAAAGAGGGATAAGAATGAAATCGGTATCCACTCTATAAGAGGCGGTACTATCGTTGGCGAGCATGACGTTATCTTCTCGGGAAGAGATGAGGTTATTACGCTCTCGCATCACGCATCATCCAAGGAGGTCTTTGCTGTCGGTGCTGTAAACGCCGCAATGTTCCTCATAGGAAAGGATGTGGGAATGTACGATATGTCCCAACTTATCGAAGGAAAAGCATAATTTTATGCCGCTTCCCTAAAACAGGAGGCGGCATTTTTTTACTCGCTTTTCATATGAACATCAATTTGATTGTAAGGAATAACAATTTCGTTTTCGTCGAATGCATCTTTAATTTCTTCAAGAAGGTCAAAGTACACTCCCCAATAATCCTCCGAATTAACCCACGCACGCACAACAATGTCAATTGAACTTGCGGCAAAGGCTTTTATTCTGACAAACGGTTCAGGTGTTTTTAAAACCTTGGTATTATCAGAAATGACCTGCTTGATAATCGAGATCGCTTTTTTGGCGTCATTATCATAGGAAATTGACATTATATGCTCAATGCGACGTGTTTTTTCGTGTGTATAGTTTACAACAACAGCGTTGGAAACAGTTCCATTAGGAATGTATATTGATTTATTGTCACCCGAAACAATATTTGTTGAAAAAATATTGATTTCCCTTACAGTACCTTCTGTTCCGTCAATTGAAACGTAATCACCCACACGAAGACTCTTGCCCATGAGAACAATTACTCCGCCTGCAATGTTAGAAAGGCTGTCCTGCAAGGCAAGTCCAATTGCAATTCCAGCTGAACCTACAACAGTTATAATTGAAGTCATTGGTATTCCAAGTATTGAAAGTACAATTATCAATATGATACAGAGAAGTACAACCCTTACGAGTGATTTAAGAAAACCATGTACGGTTTTATCTATCCTGCTCTTGTCAAGACCCTTTGATATTAGCT
>CAZUDC010000107.1:0-4009 GCA_964619105.1 uncultured Ruminococcus sp. | reverse complement strand
ATATATGAAAGGATAGTGATAAAATGGCAATGAAAAAAGAATACACCCCCGAAGAAAGAGCCGCCTATAACGCACAGAAACAGGCGGAAATGGACAAGATGATAGAGCGTATCGACGAGGGCGTAAAAGCTGTATTTCAGTCCGAAAAGTACAAGGAATATCTGAAATTCGCTTCAAAGTTTACCGACTATTCCGCAAGAAATACGCTCCTTATAAATTTACAGCGTCCCGACGCTACTCTTGTAGCGGCATACGGCAAGTGGAAACAGCTAGGCAGACAGGTTGAACGAGGTCAGACGGGCATTGAAATTCTTGCACCTGTGGCATACAAGACAAATCAGGTGCTTGAAACGGAACGTCCCGCCGTTGACGAGTTCGGAAATCAGTTATACAACCCTGACGGAACAGAGAAAATGGAAACTGTTGAAAAACCGATGACAGGACTTGCGTTTAAGAAAGTCTATGTTTTCGATGTTTCGCAGACAAGCGGCAAGGAGCTTCCCGACCCTGTTACTGAACTGACAGGGGATATAGACAGTGCAAGAAAAGAAGCCGTTTTTGCGGCTCTCAAAAAGGTTACTGGCATTGACATTGAGTTTAAGGACATCAAGGGCGGTGCAAAGGGATATTACAGTGCAACTAACAATGAAATTGTAATCAAAAGAGGTATGAGCGATGCACAGACCTTGAAAACCGCCTTTCACGAAGCCGCACACAATCTTTTGCACAACCATGCAAAGGATATTGTAACAAATAAATCTCCCCGAAATGAAAAAGAGGTTCAGGCTGAATCCGTTGCCTTTATGGTAGCGGAAAGGTTTGGCATTGATACCTCGGAATATTCTTTCCCGTACATAGCTTCTTGGAGTGACGGAAAACAGCTTAAAAGTGCATTGCAGGAAATACAGGAAGCGGCAAAGAAGATTTTTTCCGAAATCGAATCTGAGCTGCTGAAATTGCAGAAACGTAACCTTACAATGGATGAAAAGCTGGCTGATACAGAACTGAACAACATTCAGAAAGCAGAGTTTCTTATTGAAGATTGTGCCGATAGAGGTGTGCATTTCTCAAAGGAGGATACCGACAAAATTCTTGATTTTGCAGGTAATCACGAAAATATATCCGATACGGTACAGTTGGTAACTGATATGGAGGAAATTCAAAGACAGCGTGACAGTTATGGCTATGATTTTACATATATGACGCCCATTGACACAAAGGAAGCTGCTCTTGAAGCCTATGACAGAGGCGAAGCGGTGTATCTTCTTTATCCCGATAATACGGAGGGAATGGCAGAGTCACGCTCCGAAATTGAAAATTTTGAAGGATATTTCGGTATCGAAAAAGAGCTGAGCCGTGATGTTGTCCGTGAGCAGAACAGCGAGCTGATACCTGTTTCAAAGGAAATCGCCCTTGAAATGTGGGATAAGGATTTGGACGTATATGTTGACGGTATTCGTGCTGAAAGCCGAGAAGATATTGAAAACGCTCCCGAAACGGCAAAGCTGTATCTGTCTGAATTTCAGTACACGGCACAGCTTGAATTTGAAAAGTCCCGGCGTGGAAATGTTGACAGGAAAGCCGAACCCGTAAGCAAAAATCCGAATGTTATCGGAAACACACCATACAAGGAACTTGGCGAAAAGGGTCAGCTTGAATATTTCAAAGACCTTAAAACCCGTCACGCTCTGAACATCGCAAAACAGCTTGATGAGGATGGTGTAAAATTCAGCGGACTTAAAAAAGGCACTGTTACTACAATAACCATAAACAAGGCTGATATTCCGAAATATGAAGCGGCTGTTGAAAAGGTCAAAGCGAGTTATTCAAAGAGTAAGGAGCAGTCCGCCGACTCGCTTGCGGATAAAGCACCTGTTCCGAAGCCTGTGCCTAAAAATCCTGAAAATATTGCGGCTGATATTGACAAAGCGATTTCAGATAGCAATTATGAGTTGTACCGATATAACTTGAAACAGGCGGCTGCAACGGTTATTGAGGAACACGGTGCGGAAAAGGTAAGCAGAACCCTTGCGGAATATGTTGTCCGTCACGATTATGATGGACGGATTTCTGAAAAGAACAAGGAATGGGCAAAGAGCTTTGATATTCCCGAAAACAGGTATCCTCCCGTATTCCATACGCACCCTACTGTGTTGGACGGCTTCATCACAGAAGCACAGGTACAGATAAAGGCACTTGAAAAGTCCGTCAGTCAGCCTGAGTTGCCTGACATTTGCAAGGATAAGTTCCTGTTGCTTGTTGAACGTGTAGAGCTTCGTGACGATCATCGTGGTATTCCCGAAACGAAATACTACGATTCGTCGGTAAATGAATACTTTGTTGATGGTATAGGCTGGCTTGACAATGCCGCCTATGACCGTGAGCAGAAATTTTCAGAATTAAGTCCAAAGGACTTTTATGCAAAGGTTACTCAAATGAACGTTTCCTATGTGGATACAGAGGGAAGAACAGGGCAGATGGATGTTTCCAAAAAGGATTATGACCTGTTGACCGAAAAGACCTATTCAAAGGAAAACAGCGAAGCATATAAAGCGGCGAAGGACAAGCTGAAGCAAAGAAAACAGGAAGCAGGGATAAAGCCGAAGCCTGTTGAATATTATGCTGTTCGTCAAACCTCTGACCGTAAATTTGCGGTAGCGACAATCAGTGCGGACGGACTTGTGACAGTTGCAAAGTCGGGTATTGCTACTGTTGCGGAAGCTAAAAAAGCTCTGCTTGATATTTATAAAAGCAAGCAGAGTATCGTTAAGTGTGAATTTGTTCATCCGCAGACCCTTGATGAGAAATCGGCAGAGATTTACAGAAATCAGACAAAGGAGCTTCCTGCCGTGACGTATCGCATTATGCCTAACCCCGACAAGAAATCGCCTGATACGCATATCTTGCAGGAGTATGTGAAAAACAGCGATGATACCTATGCGATAGGAAAGGTTATGGCAAAGGGAGATTATGAGAAATGCAACAACAGGCTTGCAAATCTCATAAATCCTCCGAAGATTGAAGCACCTGCCAAGACCTTTGAAATTTATCAGATAAGACGGGTTGACGAAACCCGTGACGTGAGGTTTGAACCTTATGAAAGGCTCTTAACGGCAGGTTTAAAGCCTGATTTTAAGACCTATGACAAAATGTATGAAGCTGACGTTTCAATGTTAAGAGGCAAAAGCATGGGCGAAAAGCTGGAGTCAGCGTTCTATGTTTTCAATCAGGAACGTCCCGAAGATTTCAAGGGACATTCATTAAGCGTTTCCGACGTGGTAGTGCTTGACGATACGGCATATTACGTTGACAGCGTAGGATTTAAGCCCCTGAAAGACTTTATACCGCTTGAAATTCAGCAGAGTCGTTTTCTCGATACGCTCCCGCAGACCTTGCAGGGTATATCTGATAATGCGGTGGAGCTTGAAGTAGTTTCAGATAAGGCTCTGAAGCTAAATATACCGCCCGAAATTATTCGAGAAGCCTGTGATATGGTAAATGGCGGCGAAAGTCTTGATAATATGGCAAATGCTTACGAAGAAAAATTCACAGAGAAAAACGCTCCTGCGGAAGAAGTTCCTGAAATTGAGAAGCCGAAGCCGCAGAAAAAAACGAAATTATGATTGGAGGATTGATAATATGATTATGATGAACAGCGTGCTTACAGCCGAGGAAAGATGTATGTTACAGTCCCTTGGCTGCAAGGATAAGGCTCAGGCTCTCTCCGTGCTTAGAGAAATGAAGATGATACTCCCTGTCCGTTCTGATTTGTTCTCACAGGTTGTACGGCTCTCTGATAAGCTGGAGAAAGAGAAGATTGACTATGTTTATGAGGTGTCGGCGGTGGGTTTTGGAAGTGACGATATTAATTGAAAAATATGGCGGTATCGTTATGATACCGCCGCAGTCTGTCGAAAAAGTCACCCAAAAGGGGTGGCTTTTTTTCGTGAAATATGGTATAATGTAATAGGGTGATAAAATGATAGAAAAGGAAAGAAAATCAAGAGAC
>CAZUDC010000106.1:0-4011 GCA_964619105.1 uncultured Ruminococcus sp. | reverse complement strand
TCTGAATTTTCATTGCCCTGTCTTTCGATACGTCCGATTCGCTGTTCCATATCAGACGGACGAAGAGGAGCATCAAGATGATGCAGAGCTATCATTTTTGCCTGTGCGTTCATGCCTGCACCGCATTTTGCCGTCGAGCCGAGAAGCACACGAATATCACCGCTGTTCATCTGATTGAAAAGTGCCTGCTTTTTCTCCGCAGTATCATAATCGTGAATGAAAGCAACTTCCTTTTCAGGCACTCCCAGCTCAACAAGCTTGCTCCGAATATCATCATATACATTGAAAGGCTTCGGAGGCATATCCTCAACAGGTGACATACCCAGACTGTCCATAAGTTCTATGGAATTATCCTCTGTGAATTTTCCGTCCGTGAATACAGCTGCTCTTGATTCTATTGTTGTTCCGTCCTCGCTTGGAATACGGAATACCGCAATATCGCCCTCCTGCAGCTTGTCCTCCGCTTCGGGAGAATGCTTGTCCACATACGACTTTATATCCGCAAATGAAGAAGTTCTCTTGGGGCTGTCCTCGTCACCGCTTCCCAAACCTACCTTTTTGCGAACAAGGTCATAACCGCTGTCCTTTGCTTCGTTTGGACGGTATATTTCAAACCTGTCCTGACGGGTATCAGACTTTGGCGTTGACATATCGCAGAAAATAAGCTGTGTGCTTCTGTTTGGGGTTGTCTTTGTGTAAATATCAAAGACATTCTGAACGCACATATTGACCTTTGAGTTAGGGTTGTCGGGACAGCCGGGCTGCATAAGCCGCTGATCCAGACCTATTTTTCTTCCGTCATTGGTAACGCAGAGCATATTATCATCTTTCGGATCAACACTTCCGTCACGGATTTTGCCCGCTCTTTTTGCAAGCAACTTTATGAGCCTTTTCTGTATCTTCGACGGCTGTGCAACGACTTCGTGAACGTGTGCAATAGGCTTTTCAAGGTCAAGAGTGTCAGCCGTGCGAATGTCCGCCGCTTCCTTGAACATTCCCATAAGCTCAGGCAGGTTCGTAAACTTTGCAAATCTTGTTTTCAGCTGATATTTTCCGTCACTCTCAGGTTTTAATTCGTAATCGGTCTTGACCTCGCCGAAATCTGCCGCCCATTCGTCAAAATGGTTGATACCGCAATCTCTGAGAAGCTCCGTCTGCAAGTATCGCATCATAGTGTAAAGCTCTGTCATCGAATTGCTGACGGGCGTGCCTATACTCACAAGCTATCTATTATGATTTCCTTAATATACCGTCGGAGAAAACGCACCTCTCCGACGGTCAAGCATTAAAAACTGAAATGAATCTTTAAGCCTTCTTCATCTGTAATATCTACCCTGTTTATCATTACCTTGGCAAGAGCGTTCTTTTCCTCCATACTAAGCTCGCCCACTTGTTCAGCGGTTCGATCAGCGGCTTTGTGTCAATTTTCTTTACTCGGCGTTCAATCAGAAGAAGCTGTTTTTCATACTCATTCTTCTTGGCGTGAAGTTCGCTTATCCTGTCCTGAATGTATCCGAAAAGAACATCGTCCGCATCTATCAGCCTGTCTATGAGCTTTTTCGTGTCAGTTTCAATGTGAAGCAGCTCTGCCTTGATTTTCTCCGCTTCGGAGGATTTGCCTGTACTGCTGTTCTTTGCTACCTCAAACCCGGAAATATGCTCACGCATTGCGTCCAGAACAATACTTTCCGCATCGTCGGGACGGACTTTCAGACGTTCATTTGTACGGCTGCACCCTTTTATGGTTTTAAACCCCGTGCAGTTGTAATACCTCCAGAGCTTAGTCTTGTCCGCATTGTACGAATACGCAATGAGCAAAGCTTTTCCGCAGTGTCCGCACTTGGTAAGTCCCACAAGCCACGATTTAAGTTCGCCCCTTGATCTCGGTATCTGATGATTGTGCGACTTCTTATCCTGCACCGCAAGCCACGTTTCCGAGTCCACAAGTCTCTCGTGATAACCGACCTTGATAAATCTGTTTTCGCTGTCCTTATTGTGCCACATAAGACCGTGAACTCCGTCATAGGCATCAATGTCATCTATCATCGCAAAACCTCTCGACAGAAAATATTCGTACACATTTTTATCTGCACGAACATAAAGCGGATTTTCAAGTATTCTTGAAATTTCGCTGCGATCCATACTCCTGTTGATTGGATTATTTCCCGATGTAGATGAGGACGGAAGATTGTGTGCTTTTATGTAGTTCACCACGTCCAAAAGTGACGTTCCCGGCTCTTTATATACCTCATATGCGGCTATTACTGTCTGGGCTGCTTCGGACGGAACAAGCACCGAACCCGTCTTGCCGTTGATAGTTTGTCTGCTCGACTGAAAGCCGAAAAACATTTTGCCGCCCTGATAAAAGCCCGTTTCAACGGCTTTGGTGCTGTATGCGTCCTTAACTCTCGCCGCAATGGTTTCTCTCTCAAATTCCGCAAAGTTCAGCAGATTGTTACGCATCATTCTGCCCTCTTTGGTTTCCGTATTGAACGGCTCGGAAAGGGAAACAACGCTTACTCCAAGTTTGTCAAGCTCATCTGTGATGTTCAGACATTCACGCATATTACGGCTGAATCGGTCGTATTTCTTAACCACGATTTTGGAAACAAGTCCCTCTCGGCAGTCATCGAACATCTGCCTGAATGCAGGTCTGTGCTTTATATCCTTACCCGACTTTCCGTCATCGCAGTAAACCTTGAAATTTGCCTCCTCTCCGACGTATCTGATACATTCCTCCCTCTGCGCTGCTATGGACAAAGAATTATTTCCCTTATCCTTATCGCTGACGGAACGGCGAACGTATATTGCTGTGAATTTGCCTGTCATAATAATCAACCTCCATAATATGAAAGCCGATCATACGTTGTTACTGTTATTATAGCATATTCGGTTTCATATTTCAACGCTTTAAAGCAATTTCACAAAATTATTTCTTGACATTTTGAGTTTTAAGGTATATAATATAGATATGGGATATATACCATATTGCAAAAGGAGAGTAAAAGCTTGTTTGATGTAGAATACTATGAGAAAGAGGACGGAACGTTCCCTGCCGAAGAATTTATCCTGTCTCTTGATTCAAAAATGCAGGCTAAAATGTTTCATGAGCTTGATCTGCTTGAAACTTTCGGAAATCAGCTTCGTGAACCTCACTCCAAACCGCTTGGAGACGGAATATATGAGATTCGTGCAAAGGTGGCTTCCGGCATTACAAGAGTTCTGTATTTCTTCGTGATCAATAAGAAGATAATTTTAACCAACGGATTTGTAAAGAAAACACAGAAAACGCCCGATAATGAAATTGCACTTGCAAAAAAATATCGTAAAGATTATCTTGAACGCAACAAGGAGTGATCGTTATGAGTAAAAATTTCAGAGAAACATTAAACAAACGTCTTGAAACCGATGCCGAGTTCCGCAAGGAGTATGAAGCTCTTGCTCCCGAATATGAACTTGCCAAAATGCTCATTGCCTGCCGCAATGCCGACAACCTTACTCAGAAACAGCTTTCCGAGCTTACCGGCATAGACCAGGCTGACATCAGCAAAATTGAAAACGGAAATGCTAATCCCTCCATCAAAACGCTTACTCGCATAGCTTCTGCAATGAATATGAACTTAAAAATTGAATTTGTTCCAAAAACTCAAAATGCCTGATATATGCGGACCGTTTCTGTCACGAAGCGGTCCGCATTTTCTTCAGCTCACCTTGGGATCCTTTTCATTATTATCATCTTCCTCATATTCATGTTGTTTCAGAATATCATAGATCTGATTTATCCTGTTCTACTTAAAACTCTCGCTCACATTTTCGGGAATGTGAGATGTTACCTTGATACCATTAACGGTACGCTCGATTATTCTTTCTTTCATAAGCAAAATGCTCCTTTCGATTTTCTTTTGTTCTTGTGTATTTGCAAAGCTTAACGGCTGTAATCACTCCGATTTTTTCTTGCTTCGGCTCGTTCCTTTTCAGCAACTTTTACAAGAGCCTTATCCGCCCAGTCAA
>CAZUDC010000105.1:0-4014 GCA_964619105.1 uncultured Ruminococcus sp. | reverse complement strand
CTATGTTCAGTGGGAGCTTGAGCTCACACTGAACAGTAAATGGACCCCGCCGCCGAATTGAATGAAGTTCAATTTAGAGGCAGGGGGACATCTTGCCTGAGTTATAATCTTGTTATGATCCTTTTGGCAACGTTCATTCCGTCAGCCGCCGCCGACATTATACCTCCCGCATAGCCTGCACCCTCACCGCAGGGATAAAGCCCCTCAACATTCAGCGAGCAAAGCTCCTCTCCCCTTGTTATCCTTACAGGCGAGGAAGTCCTCGTTTCGGGAGCTGTCAGAACAGCATTCATATCGCCAAAGCATTTCATTTTATGTGAAAAATCAACC
Source organism: uncultured Ruminococcus sp. (assembly GCA_964619105.1). Classification (GTDB taxonomy): domain Bacteria; phylum Bacillota; class Clostridia; order Oscillospirales; family Ruminococcaceae; genus UMGS363. The sequence goes on along the minus strand of CAZUDC010000105.1, from coordinate 3,684 downwards.
AATCCCTCTTTGAGCATTTCCGTCACGAAATCGGGAAAAAGCTCTGCAAGGTCACATTCTGTCAAGCCTCTTGCATAGGTCGGCGAAATATTGCTTTGCGTCAGATCTCCCTTGCCGTACAGAAGCCGTCCGACAGTGCAGGCAGGAGCGGTGTAATTTCTTCCCGAAAGTATAAACGCTTTTCTTTCAAGCCTTCTTGCAAAATCCACACCGTCAAGCGGCTCTTTTCCGAAATCATCGTGCGAAACTCCGACAGCAACAGCGGCATTTGCATTCTCTCCGTCGCGGGCAAATTCGCTCATACCATTTGTAACAACGGTGTTTTCTTCACTCTGCGACGGCACCACCATTCCACCAGGACACATACAAAAGGTGTAAACACCTCTCCCGTTCCGTCTGTGTGAAAGCTGATATTCTCCCTTGGGAAGATTGGGATTCCCTGCCTGCCTGCCATAAAGCGACCTGTCAACCTCCGACTGCCTGTGTTCAATACGCACTCCTACGGAAAAAGGCTTCGGTTCAATAAAAACTCCCTTTTTCATAAGCATTTCAAAGGTATCTCTTGCGCTGTGACCGATAGCAAGTATAACAGCGTCACAGGGAATTTCCGCTCCGTTTGCGATAGCCGCAGCTACCCTGCCGTTTTTTATTGTTATATCATCAAGCCTTGTGTTAAAACGCACCTCGCCGCCAAGCCCGATTATCCTTTCACGGATAGCCTTGACAATGCTCCGCAGCTTATCCGTTCCAATATGCGGCTTTGCCTTTGTGAGTATCTCCTTCGGCGCTCCGAACTCAGCAAGCCTTTGAAGTATACGTCTGCACATCGGGTCTTTTATCCTTGTAGTGAGCTTTCCGTCTGAAAAAGTACCTGCTCCGCCCTCCCCGAACTGGACATTCGTCTGTTCGGAAAGACCACCCCCGTTCCAGAAGCTCTCAACCGCCTTCACGCGTTCATCAACAGCTGCGCCTCTTTCAAGCACTATCGGAGAAAATCCGTATTCCGCAAGCGTAAGTGCGGCAAACATTCCGGCAGGTCCGAAGCCGACTACTACAACTCTTTTTTTATCGCCGACCTGCTCAGGAGGGATTATTTCAATATCATTTTCAACAAAGGTGCAGTTTTTTTCCTTTGTACAGAGTGATTTTTCATCATTTTCGTTTCCAAGCTCTATCCATACGGAGGAAACAAGCTTCATTGCTTCATTGTTCCTTGCGTCAAGCGAGGTTTTATGTAGATGACAGGCCTTGATATTTTTTTCTTCAAGCCTGAGCCTTTTCAGAGCCGCCGCCGTTATCTCCTGTTCACCTGCCGAAATATCGGTTTTTATATGTGAAATGATTATCGCCATAAATTTTTCCTTTAAGCCTTAAAAGTAAATGTAACTATTGCCTTGGGTGAAAGCAGTCCGTCCGAGCTTATGCACCATACATCGTCATATGCAGGCGTTGAGAAGGTCACAGGCAGCTTGTAATCACGGGCTTCAAGCTCATAATTGATCAGATCTATCTGCGATACAACATCAATATAGGATATCTGATTGATGCTTTCCTCCGAGCCGATAAAGAACAGCGTAAATCCCGAGGTTATGATATTATAATCAAACTGTGCGGGAGCGTTTATTATCTGAACCGCACTTCCCCTGACAGTCATAGCTATCTTGTAAAGTCCATCGCTTGGACATACCACCGAAATGGTATCGATTCCGCTAAGATTCTGATGATCCTCCGCAAGGAAATCCTCTGTTTTAAAGGTGAATACCGAGCCGATGTCCACCTCTCTCATATCGATCGTACCGATAGTTATTGCTGGAATATCCTTTATCATCTCAGCAGGAGCAGCAATTTCAAGCTCCGTTACGGATAGTTGAAGCTTTTCCCTGAATGAATCAACATCAAAGCTTGACGGAGCATTTGTTATTGCGACTTCAAGAGGGATAACCTGCTTTTTATAAACGGGTATGCTAACACTGAAGCTTGTTTTGCTGAAGGTAATGCTGTCATTTCCGCTCAAAGCAATACCGTCACTGCTGTATATGGTAGGCTCTTCAGCGGTGTATTCGCAGCTTGAAGATAAAGCGCCCGCCGCTTCAGCATAAAAATACGCTTCCTCTATCTTCTCAACATCATCCTTCGGACCTGTTATTTCAATAGTATTCGGTGCAACAGCAACGTCCTCGTCATCTACAATAAATCCGCTTGCAACATGAATGCGGTCAAGTACAGGCGTAAGCGTTATTTCCTTTGTCACAACCTCGTCAAAGGAAGCGTAAATATACTCAATAGCGAACTTTGTATCCTCAGTCGAGGTTATTTTAGTAACATTGAAATTCCTTCCGCTCGGCGAGCTAACATCAAGCGGAAGACTATACTCTCTTGCGCTTATAACATTTTCCGCAGAAGCCGTTACCTTAATATCATCTGCTGAAATACTGCCTATTTCGGATCGTTCGCCCTGCAAATAAACATCAACCGTCATAACACTCTGCTCAATTACCTTGTAATTATGCGCCTCGGCATATGTTCCCTGAAGCTCAACGGTAACAGGAACATTGTAAACCACCCTGTCAATTGTAGAGTATACATTTATCGAAATGATCCCCCATATCGCAACTGAACCGAGAATGGAAAAAATTTTCAGTGAAAGATCTTTTTCAAATATCCTGCGAAAAAAATCCGATACTATATCAACTATTCTTTTCATTGGAGCTTGCCTCCTCACTGCTCTTTTTCTTTAATAACGATCTTTTCTTTCCCATTCCCGACGGTGGAGCGGGTCTTTGATATTTCTGCGGTTTTTCGGGGATAAGCTTTCCTCTTAAGTATTTTTTTAAGCTGTCACGGGAAAAGCCTCGTTCAAGATTACCGTTTTCCGCAATGGATATCGCACCTGTTTCCTCGGAAACAACTATTATTATCGCATCGGAGTTTTCGCTCATTCCTATTGCCGCACGGTGACGTGAGCCGAGAGCCTTGTTTATGGTTTCCTCCTTCTGCGGCTTTGGCAAAAAGCAGGCGGCAGCAAGTATGATACCGTCACGCATTATGACCGCACCATCGTGAAGAGGTGTATTTTTCCAAAAAATATTGCCGAAAAGCTCCTTTGACGGACGTGCATAAAGCATAGTTCCCGTATCTATCTGTTCACCAAGCTTTGATTCACGTTCGATAACGATCAACGCACCCGTTGTCGTTGCGGAAAGATCCTCGCAGGCGTCGCATATAGCCTCGATAGCGTCGTCCCATTTTGCGGAAGCAGCGTCATTGTTTTCCGAGCTTATCGAGGAGATAAACGGTATCTTAGTCAGCTTTGTCTGACCCATTTTTTCAATAGCTCGCCGTAATTCAGGCTGAAAAAGAATAATTATCGCAAGCAGACCTATGCCAAAAACGCTTTTGAGTATGTAAGCCATTGCCTTCATCTGGAAAAATTCCATAAGGAGATATGCAACAACAAGCACCGCAATGCCTTTCAGCAAGCCGCCTGCACGGGTTTCCTTAACAATTCTTATTCCCTTGTAAAGAATAACAGCAAGCACCGCCATATCAAGAATATCCCAGAACGTTACCGGCAAGATACTTGTTATCAGTGAGCGAAGAGTATATAAACTATCCAAGAAGCCTTCCGCCTTTCAAAATTACTAAAAATACTTATCTATTTTCAATAAGGGGCTTGCCCCGTCA
>CAZUDC010000104.1:0-4096 GCA_964619105.1 uncultured Ruminococcus sp. | reverse complement strand
CTATAATACAATTTGGTGTTAAGCGTTTTGGAGAAATTATCTCTTTCTGAAGCGTCGTGCTTTTCCTTTCGACAGCAGGAGGGCAACAAAAAAATATCGCTGTCGGGAAACGGAGTTTTCTATGGCTGCAAATATTGTTATCGGTACCCAGTGGGGTGATGAGGGCAAGGGAAAGGTTATTGATATCCTTGCTTCAAGAGCAGATGTTGTTGTACGTTCACAGGGCGGAAACAACGCAGGTCACACAGTTGCGAGCAATGGTGAAACTTATAAGCTTCATCTTATCCCATCGGGTATTCTTTATAAAGATACGCTCTGCCTTATAGGTGCAGGTGTTGTTCTCAATCCCGAGGATCTTCTCGGCGAGATAGATAATCTGGAATCAAGAGGGATTTCCTGCGATAAGCTCAGAATAGATCCAAGAGCGCATATAGTTATGCCTTGGCATATCCTTCTTGACGGACTTTCCGAGGAATTCAGAGGTAATCTTGACATAGGCACAACAAAAAGAGGCATTGGTCCCACTTATATGGACAAGTATGAGCGTTCAGGCATTCGTTTTTATGATCTTATACACCCTGAGATCTTTGCAGAAAAGGCAAGAACAACAGGCAGATTGAGAAATAAGATCATCACAGAGGTGTACGGCGGCAAGGCTGTTGATATTGAAGCTGTTATCAATGAATATACCGAGTATGGCAAGCGTCTTGCAAAATATGAAGCTGACGTTTCTGTTCTTGCGTACGAAGCAGCTAAGGCAGGCAAGGAGATACTTTTTGAGGGAGCTCAGGCAACTCTCCTTGATATTGACTTTGGCACATATCCATATGTAACAAGCTCGCATCCTCTTTCTGCTGGCGTTTGCGTAGGAACAGGCGTAGGTCCGACTGTTATTGATAATGTATATGGCGTTGCAAAGGCTTATACAACAAGAGTTGGCAAGGGTCCTTTTCCGACAGAGCTTAACGATGAAACAGGCGATTATATCCGTGAAAAGGGTCACGAATTTGGTACTATAACAGGCAGACCAAGACGTACAGGCTGGTTTGACTCTGTTATTATCAGACACGCTGTTCGTGTGAACGGACTTAACTGCCTTGTTGTAAATAAGCTTGATACGCTTGCAGGAATTGATACTCTTAAGATCTGCGTTGCCTACAAGAAGCCTGACGGAACTGTTATCAAGGATTTCCCTGCAACTCTTGAAGAGCTTGACGGCTGTGAGCCTGTTTATGAGGATCATCCAGGATTTAATGATGATATTTCAAATTGCAGAAGCTTTGACGAGCTTCCCGAGATTTGCAAGGGATATATCAAGCGTCTTGAAGAGCTTTGTGAATGTAAGATCGCAATGGTCGGTGTTGGTCCCGATCGTGAACAGCAAATCGAAAGATAAAAAGTTGTTGATAAAAACCGCCACTGTAACTGTGGCGCTTTTTATGTTTAAATTAAACGATTTTTGTTTAATATGCACAAATCTTGCCGGTGAAAAATAAACATTATTAAGAAAATGTAAAAATAGGCTTGATTTTTATAAATAAGGTGCTATAATATAAATAAGATGAACGTTTTTTATACATCTTGTGAAAAAACGTCAAAAATGCTGGGATGATATAATTTTCAGCGCTTTATTATGGAAACGTGTAATATGCAGAGCGTTTCCTTAATTTGCCGATATTCTGCTTATGAAAGCATGGATCGGTCAATAATCAGGAGGGTGCATATATGAAATCTATTGGTAAAAAAATTCTTCTCACTTGTATTCTTATGGTAAGTATTTCACTGATTGCTCTTGGTACATATTCGTGCCTGACGACCTATAATGTTACAAAGGATCTTGTTGAGCATAGTATGACGACTGCTACAAGCGTTGCTTCCGAAAGATCGGAATGGGAAATGACCTCGTATATCAATATAGTTAAGGAAATAGGCATTGACAGCAAGCTTGCTTCATACGACCTCGGAAAAAGTAGCAGTGGATTGACGGACGTGCTTGAAAGAAATCAGAATATGTTTCAGCTTCAGAATGTTATGGTTGCTGATTTAAACGGTGATTGTCCGGATGGAAACAATTATGCAGACAGAGAATATTTTAAGAAGGCTCTGCAGGGCGAAACAAGTATAACTGAGCCTACTGTTTCAAGGCTGACGGGAGAACTGCTTATGATATTTGCAGGTCCTGTCTGGAAGGACGGAATTGTTGACAGCGAGGTAATAGGCTGTGTATTTTTAGTTCCTGACCCTGAATTTCTTAATGATATTATGAGAAGCATTAACATAAGCGAAAACTGTGATGCATACATAATAGATGAGCATGGTGACACAATCGCCGATTGTAACAGCGATATAGTTAAAAATGGCGAGAATGTTGAGAAGATAGCTGAAACTGATTCTGGATATGCCGAGATTGCAGCTATACACGAAAAGGCAAGAGCAGGCGAGACAGGCTTTGCGAGATATGTTGAAGAAGGAGAAGCTCAGTATTGCTCATACACTCCCATTGAAGGTACAGATGGCTGGTCGCTGATCGTGTATGCTCCTGTTGACGACTATATGTCGGATACAAGTACTGCTATTACTGTAACAATTGTTATGGTTATCGTTGCCGGAATCATTGCAGCAGGACTTTCATTAATGCTTGGCAAATCAATAGGCAGCTCGGTAAGGGTTTGTACAGAACGTATTGAAAAGCTTGCAAACGGCGATCTTACCAGTGAAGTTCCTGCTCTTAAAACTAAGGATGAAACAGGCAGGCTCTCACAGGCAACAGGACAGGTTGTTTCTGATATCAACAATATTATCAAGGATATCGGAAGAATACTTGAAGCGATGTCTGTTGGTAATTTTAACGTACATACTGAACAGGGCGAGCAGTATTATGTAGGCGATTATCAGGAGCTTCTTAGATATATCAGAAATATCAATCACAATCTGAGTGATACAATGTCGCAGATAAATATTGCTTCCGATCAGGTATCTGCGGGAGCAGATCAGGTTTCGGCAGGTGCACAGGCTCTTTCACAGGGTGCTACGGAACAGGCTTCGTCAATTGAAGAGCTTGCCGCAACTATCAATGTTATTTCGGAAAAGATTCGTACTAACGCTGATTATGCGAATACAGCAATGGAAAGTACAAACAATGCAGGCGATAAGATGAAGGACGCAGGCGACAGAATGGCTGACCTTGTTGAAGCTATGAAGAAAATCAGCACTACCTCCGATGAGATTCAGAATATTATCAAAACCATCGAGGATATTGCTTTCCAGACCAATATACTTGCGCTGAATGCTGCTGTTGAGGCTGCAAGGGCAGGTGAAGCAGGTAAGGGCTTTGCGGTTGTTGCCGATGAAGTAAGAAATCTTGCAAGCAAGTCTGCTGATGCGGCTAAGTCAACAAATGAGCTTATTGAAGCGTCGCTTGAAGCAGTTGGAAACGGAAATGTTCTTGTTAATGAGGTTTCTGAAATGCTTGGTGGTGTGGCGCAGGCTGCAGGTGAGGTTGCTGAGATCAATACCAGAATATCTGAAGGTTCAAATGAAGCTGCAGAATCTATCCGTCAGATCACTGTTGGAATTGAGCAGATATCTAGCGTTGTTCAGAACAATTCTGCAACGTCTGAGGAATCGGCAGCTGCTTCTGAAGAGCTTTCAGGACAGGCTTCAATGCTTAAGGAGCTTATGAGTTCATTCCAGCTTCGTTCATAAGCCTTATAATCAAGCCTCCATTATATTAAAAAGCACAATGTTCCTTTGTAAGGGCATTGTGCTTTTATATAATGTCTGCTTAACAACCGAAAAAAGTGCGTAGAAGCTTTGCGTCGGAGCGATTTTCGGTTGTTGGGTGCAAGAATTTTTGGCTTTAAAAAAAATCTTGCATCTTGCCGCCCACAGTGGCAGCAGCAAAAGCAGACATCAATCAGTGAGTACAGCACAAATCAAAAATTTGTGCTACTGAAAATCCTTTTTTACAGGATTTTCAGCCAATAACTATCCTTTGGCAGTTATTGAATACTCGCTATTTATTGTTGTTTATCATTAAAAAACAAAAAAGTCTGCTTTTAGCAGACTTTTTTGAGTGGGGTGGGAGATGGGATTC
>CAZUDC010000103.1:0-4150 GCA_964619105.1 uncultured Ruminococcus sp. | reverse complement strand
GAGTGCAAAGGCGGTGGGTTCGCTCACTTCGGGTCAAACGCTTCAATTCGCTCTGCAATCGCTTTTCCTTGTGCTTGGCTGCGGTCAGCTTTCGCTCGACCACATATTTCTCACGCTCCAATTTTTCCAGTTCTTCTTTACTCATAGGCAAGCTCCTTTCGCAATAATGGGTAAAACAAAGGCGACCAACTTTTTACGGTTGATCGCCTTTGGCTTAGTCATTAGTGATAAAGATTTTTGGGCTGTTACTTATAATCCGTTGTCTCAAAGGCAACATTCAAGTAAAATATTATGGTAAATAATGTCGATTTATATAGGAGGTGTACTCCTTTGGATATTCAGAAAGCCTTTGGATTGAAAGTCCAACAATTACGAAAAGAAACCGGAATGAGCCAAGAGAAGTTTGCACTGTCCATTGATATGGATAGAACATATCTTGCTTCTGTCGAGGCTGGCAAGCGCAACATTTCTTTGTGCAATATCGAGAAGATTGCCAAGGGGTTGAATATTACCGTTAGCGAGCTTCTATCTGGTATATGATTGGAGAATACTTATGAAATTATCAAATGTGTTTTATTTCAAGAACATCGTTGATCGTTGTTATCCAGATGAAAACCGCCCTGCGGTTGATATTCAATCTGTTGTTGCCGTAGTGAAGGAAGATATTAAGAAACTCTCTGATGAAGATTTTATCGAAGTGATAACAAGCTGCTTTATTCCTGATCTATATTCCGGCATGGGAAAGTGTGAAAAATTGTTCACCAAGCTCACTGAGCTTATGGTCGGTGAATGGTGGCGTCGTATGGGTGGTTTCTATAACCTTCCTACAAAGAAGTCTGGAACTGAGGATGTAGAACTTATCTACGATACAATTTCCATTGCTTGTGATGCTAAGGTTTTCCGTTTGGGAAGAAGTCAAAAGGCTCCCAATGTTAAAGACTTTCTAAAACTTGCAAGTGTAAAACTCTGGATTGACAATCTCAATGCCAATTACAAAAAGAGTAAAGTGAACCGTTCTGTAATCGGTGGTTTGGTTACATACTCCTCGTTGCATGAGTGGGAAAGCGATAGCGAAGTGTATGAAGAATGCACCAATCACGATACCCCGGTTGTAATGTTGCCGTATGAAGTGCTGGCATTACTGCTCAAACACAAGGAGAGAGTTCAAATTTCCGAGTTTGCGAAGCTCTGGAATTATGCAGAGAATCGTGTGAGAACTGGTCGTCAAAAGAGCAACTATTGGACTTATGTTTCAAACTTTATCTGCAATCTACTCTCCATCTCCACTACAGAATACAATGCTGAGATGAAGAAGTACCACAAGGACATCCTCCTTGCTGCCGCAGAATATCGTAAGATTGTTCAGGATACCGTAGATGCGGTAAAGAACAATATCGCCGCCGATTTGGATAAGTACACAACGGTTGAATCTCTCAGAAGCTATGCTCTCAACGAGATCGAACGCAGAGACAATGCAACAGCACTCGATTATCTGAAACATATAGATGATTTCCGCTATTACAGAGATCAGGACTAACAAAAGCTGAAAGAGAACGGTTTGGCAGAACCGTTCTCTTTTTCTTTACAGAGAATCTCTGACTTTTATACTGAACTCAGGGAACTCTTTTTTCACAATCTTTGCCACCGCAAGCAGGGCATCCGTGTCACTAATAGATTCCGCTATCTCACTTGCATTAGCTAACAGCCCAACAACACAAGCAACAACTGCCAAGCCGGCATCCGGCTGTGTCCATCCTGATGTATCGATAAGTTGTTTGCCAAATGCATTGATATACTCTTGGGTTTTGTTTAGGACATCGTCCATTGTAATTGGCATTTTCGTTTCGGCACTTTTTCGGGCAACGATTGCAACGCAGGTATTTACTGCTTGTGAAAGCACTGCTCTCGGTCTACCTTTTCTTTCGATACTGAGTGGTTGAACACTGCTGACCATAAACTCAGACTGACGATATGCTCTAATAACTGATTCCCAGCCATTCACAGAACTGTGGGAATATACAAAAGAGAAAACGCCATCTTTTTTCAAGACTCTGGCAGCTTCTGAGAACGCCATATTTAGCTGTTTGCAATACTCCTCGTGTGCAGATTGTCCTTCTTCAACTCGTCTCGATGAAGCTACTAATTCATAACGACAATCTGTAATATCTTTGGAAAACAGTTCTGGTTCTATTTTCTGAAGCAATGGTTTTTTCCATGCGTAGAAGAAATCCGCCAGAATTGAGTAGTATATATTATCGTAATATGGCGGGTCGGTTACAATCGCATCGAAAAAATCATTGTCATACGGCAATTGCTGAGCATGAGCATGCTTAATCGTGATATTTCCTTTGCAATTTTCAAAAGATTTTACACCTTTGCAAATTCGCTTTAACTTATCCCACAGATTTGCTGGACCTTTAAGCGTTTGGTCTGTTTCAGCATAGTCAAACAGCATTGCTATTCCAGGACCACAGAATCCTCGCCCTACTTGCTCATTCTGTGATATCCACATTGACAATCGACAGTTCCAATCTACCACCTGGTCGATTAAACTCGACAAAGCACCTATTACGAATTTCGCCATGTCGCTATCTTCCTTAACCATATCAGCGTAATGTATTGCTAATTCATCAATCAAATATAACAGAACCAGTCGCTGTCTCCTGTTGAGAAAATCTGCGTGAGTTTTGATTCCATACAATGCTGGATTAACAACACCTGACCATACTGGCAGCTCAGATGTAGGCAAGCTAATAGCCAATTTCTCTAATACACGATCCTCTTCTGATTTGATTTCTTCTACATTGGGAATTGCGATTTTTTCGTCTATATTAACGAAGTCCTTTCCTGCGCCTTTTCTGTTTTTGATAAGTGCAGTCATAACATCTTCGCAGTCCAAGACATTTACTTTTTCTATTAGCTTTCTGCATTTTGGACAATGTAAAACACCTGTATATCTTTCCCAATGAGGAGAAAACGGTTCTTCTGTTTCTGACAAATCTTTAACTCTAAGAGTTTCTGTTCCATCCATATCGCTGATTTCAGAAACAAATCCAACACGGCGATTCTTCTTTTTGGAGAGCCATGGTCTCTTTGAAAGAATGCTTCTATGTCCACAATGTGGACAGGTAATGCGGTAAGTCCAAACATAGCCGAATACATCTTCGTTTGTTTCTTTGCGGAGAGGATAAAGCCAGTCGGTACGGGCTTTTAGATTGAAAAGAATTTCAGTTCCAATTTTTTCGATTTTTTTCTGTGCCTGCTTCAAATCAATGCTGTCTGCATATAACATATTGCATCTTTGTATGAAAACAGAAAGCTGATTAGAATCTATTGAATATGAATCAAGCCCCAGACGCTTGGCTTCAAAAGGAATAGTTCCACCACCGCCAAACATATCTAATACCTTTGGAGTTTCTTCATACTGTGATTGAAGCATTTTTCTCGCTTCATTCACAATAGTATCATCACAGCTCATTGCCAACTGTGCCATTGTAGTTGTTGCAGTATCGCTCTTATCTTTACACAAAGAGGAGAATACTAATGATCTCATGGCACTATGAGGTCGTCTTGCCCACCAAACATGAATAGTGTGCGAAGTTTCACCTCTATGATATCTTTCGTTATATCCTGCAACGGATGACTCGTAGTGAAGCATACCGGTGTCTATCAATCGTTCATCCTTTTCAGGAACATTACTAATAATAGGGCTTCGATAGCTCTGTTTATTTTCTTCCATTAAACGACTTTACCTCCAATACTCCATCAATATAGGAAACAGAAAAAGTATCATGTTCTTTCGGTAAAGCACGAGTGAGTTTATAGCCCAAAGAAATACGATGATACTTGCGATCAATGTTCTTTGCACCAAGATTAAATCCATTAAAGCATACATTAACCGTAGTTAATCCAATTAACATCTTTTCGATATCTGCATCTATCTTGTTGTTCCAAATTAAATAACCATATTGTCTGGCACCTTTTGTGATATGTATGTTCATCAAATTACCTCCTTGCCTACCATATTATATCACAAGAAAAGCTTTAATTCAAGCTTTAGAGGTAAAATAGGCGATTTTTATATTTGGAATACTGGTATCTCTATGAAAGGTTACGGTCAAAACATCAAGTGCAGAGCTGACATTTTGAC
>CAZUDC010000102.1:0-4230 GCA_964619105.1 uncultured Ruminococcus sp. | reverse complement strand
CACAGCACCGGTAAAGCTCCGGCGCATCGGACCGATAGCCCAGGAAATGGACGTGCTGAGAAATCCCCAACGCCTGCGCCTGGGCTTCCAGGGCCTGCCACTGCTCCCCACGGCCCACAATGAGGTAGTGAAGATGGGCAAATTCCGGTGTTCCCTTCAATTCCGCCAGGGCATTCAGTACGGTGATATGGTTTTTATTTTTGGTCATTTCCGCCACGGTCAGCAGCAGAAAATCCTCCGGGCCGAAGCCTAGGGTCCGGCGTTTTCCCCCCCAATCCAAGCGCAGAGACCCGAATTTTGCCGTATCCAGCCCCACCCCGGGGACGTATTCGATTTGTCCCGCCCGGAGGTGTTTTTTCGCCCGGGTATAGTCCTCCCGGTTCATGGTGATGAGCACATCCGTCAGTGGGGCCAGCAGCTTTTCCACCGGGTAGTATAGCAGCCAGTTGAGAAGTGGCGCACCGGAGAAAAAGTGGAAGCCGTGAGCGGTGTACACCACCTTGGTTCCATGCTTTCTGGCACTGCGTGCGGCCAGCCGGGCCACGGCAGCCCCCACGGGGGTATGGCAGTGGATGACATCGAACTGCTCCCGCTGAATAATCTCCTTCAGCATCCGATAAGCCCGGATGTTCTCCTTCTTCCAGGGCAGTCGGGCGAAGGGAATGTCGTAAAACCGGTCGCAGTGGGGAATTTGACAATCCGCCGGATTTTCATAGTCATTCCGGGCGGCCACTGCCGTCTCCCAGCCCATTTCCTGAAGCATGTTCAGATAGGGAATGTGAAATTGCATAATGTGGGTCTTCACAACCGTAGCCACAAACAGCACTTTTTTCATCCGCTTCTCCTCTTTCTGAAATCCGGAATTGGGTACAATTTCGATAGTATTGTACATCATTTCCCCCCTATTTGCAACCATAAAAAAGACGTGCCGCCAGATGCAGGCAACACGTCCTTGGAATTTATTCAAATCAAAACCTTACGCTGCTTGATTCGCCAAAGCTCCCATAGGCCCAGGCAGGCCCCCAGCCCCCAGCGCAGCAGCCACAGTCCATCTGTCAAAATCACCAGCCCAGCCAAGGCAAAGTAAACCAGGGCATAGCCCAGCCACATATTCAACCGGAAGGGATAGTCCTCTTTTCCCAGGTGGAAGCGGACGTAGAGATAGTGTAAAAGCAGCTGGGTGCAGTGAGAGGCGAAGGTCGCCACAGCCGCTCCCATCATATCCATCCGTTGAATCAGCAGATAATTCAGCCCAATATTGAGAAGGGATGAAGTAATGGTAATCAACGCCACCACCTTGGTTTTCTTGTGGTAATACTCGTAGTTTACCGGGAAGGTACACAAAAAATTGATATAATAGCTGGAAACGAACACCGGAATCAGATTGGTTGCGTTCCAGAATTCCTGCTTCTGCGCAAAGAAGCCCTGATATACCTCCTTGGTGAGCAGCAGAAAACCGACAGACAGCACAGTGTACAGTTCCAGAAAGTTCTTGGAGCGTTTTTCCAGCTCCTCTCCCCCGCCATGCTTCATATCCTCAAAGAAGAAGGGACACCAGCTATTGTTCAGTGCACCAAAAATGGTGAACATGATTCCAGCAAAATTCAGCGCCAGGGAATACTGGCCCACTGCGGCCTGGCTGAGCATTTTCTGCAGCATCACCCGGTCACTCTGTCCCAAAATCAGGTCAGACAGATTGTAAAAAACCGAAGGGATTGCCAAAAGGATACAGAACTTCCAATATTTTCGGCTGTAAAACCGTTTTCCCTTCCACAGCACATAGCAGCAGGCAGGGATGCCAATCAGGGCATAAGTTCCGGCAATGGCCAGAATACGTCCATAATACCGAATCTGCTCCGGCAGATTCAGGCACAGCAACAGCGACAGGGCCAGGGTAGTCAGCGTGACGCCCAAAGACATGGCCATATTCCGCCCGGCTTTCAGCTCATACAGGAACTTGGTGTTAAGAAAGCTGACACAGAAAGTGCCAAACGCCTGCAGGAGCATTAAGCCCACCAGGAATCGTTCCATTTCCAGGAACGCGGAAATGGGACCCAGGAAAACCAGAATCACCAGCGCACAGACCAGGAACGCCAGCACGGACAGGCTCATCGCCGCAGATTGATAGGCGTTTTGCTCCTCCTCCGGGTACTCTACCCGGGCATTTACCAATGTGCCCTGTGTTTGCATGGTGCACACAATAGCCAGGGCACTGGTCCAGATGTTGTAAATCTGCAAACCGCCATAGCCGCTGTCTCCCAGCAACCAGGAAAACAGGGGTGCTGTAAAAATGGAGATGCCCCGCAGCAAAACGGTACTTAGAATGTTAAAAAACGCGACTCGATTTCTTTGCTTCATTTTTTGTCCTTAACAACACGGTAAATCCTACGGAAGGGACGGTATAGGCCCCAGGCCAGCATCCAGTCCGTCACCGTTTCCCGTCTGGGAAACAGGGGGGATTTTGTAATAAAGCCCAGGTGCCCCACCAGCTCCCGGCGGCAATGGCGGTAGATATCCCGGAATTTCTTCCGATCCTCTTCACCGGCCAACTCCAGCCGTGTGATGCTGTAGGTCAAGGACTTGACCCGCAAATAGCGGGCAGCTTCCGAAAGCTGGGGATACGTTTCCCGGATTTCCAGGTAGATTTTTTTGGTATGCTGAGAGAAATGGAAGGTTTTTTCCGACAGTGCGCTGGTAGTGATGCTGCCGGGACGGTGGAAATAGTTAAGGAAGGGTCTGGCACACATGGCCACCCGTCCCGCCTTCAGGGCGATTCGGTATGTCACCGGCACGTCCTCCACAATCAGCCCCAGGGGGTACCGAACGTCCGAAAACAGATCCCGCCGGTACAGCTTATCCCAGGCCGCCGAGTCCACATTGTCCCAGGTGAAAATCCTGCGCACCAGTTCCTCCCCGGAAATGACCTCCTCCACAGGGGGGCACAGGCCGACGGTTCTCGTTCCGGTTTCGCTGTCCACATCATACCGCCCGGCACACACCAGAGGAACCTGCTGTTCCATTGCCAAGGCCAGCATGGTTTCGTACATATCCGGCTCAATCCAGTCATCGCTGTCCACAAAGGCGACGTACTGGCCCTCTGCTCTTTCCAGACCCACATTCCGGGCGCTGCTCAGGCCGCCGTTTTCCTTGTGGATTACTAGGATTCTGGAATCTGCGGCTGCATAGCTGTCACAGATGGAGCCACAATTGTCCGGCGAGCCGTCATCCACCAGAACGACCTGCAAGTTCCGATAGGTCTGTGCCAAAATGGAATCCACACATCTGGAAAGGTAATCTTCCACCTTATATACCGGGACAATAACGCTGATCAAGGGAGTATCCACGGACATCCTCCTTATCTTCCAATGCTGCGGTAAATAGCCAGCAGCGTTTTCAGGTTTTTCTCCGGGGCGTGGGTCATAAGCCCGTGGCTCCGGGCCGCAGCGCCCATGGCTGCCGCCTCCGCCCCCATGGCAAACACCTGCTCAATGTAATAGGCCAGCATATATGGGGCAGTGGATGGATACACAAACCCCTCCTGGCCGTTATGCAGCAGCTGGGCAACGCCCCCCACATCTCCAGCCACACAGGGCACCCCCAGCACCATGGCCTCTCCCAGAGAGTTGGGGGAATTTTCAATGGTGGAGGGCAGTGCGAAAACATTGGCCTCCAAAAAGGCCTGCTTCATCTGAGCGCCGCTAAGGCTGCCCAAAAAATCGATTTTTTCCTCCAGGCCGTAACGCAAAATCAAACTCTTCAGATATTTCTGATAGCCCTCCAGCCGGTAGGCCGGAATCTGCATCAGGTTCTTCCCCGGCACAGCCAGGGTCGCGTCCGGAAAACGCTTGCTCACTTCCTGGAACGCTTCCAGCAGATAATGAAATCCTTTGACCGGGTAAGCACAACTGGATGCAAAAATCCGGTGCTTGCGGCAGGTATCGTACTGCCATTGACCCTGGTAAAAGTCCTCACGCAACGTCTCATTGCAAAAATGATAAGCCAGCTGCGGGTTGATTTTCAGGGCACAGGCCCTGTCCCAATCGGTGCGGCCAATGACATGTCTGGCCTTTTGGAGCGCCTCCACCTCCAGCTTTCCCCGGAGGGCAAACTTTCTCTGCTGCTGACGGATGCCGTCCCGGCGAAGAAGGTCTCTCGGTGTACACCCATAATAAACATAGCCGGGCAGGCCCTCCGCGTAATGGCCCGTATAGACAGAGCACAGTCCCTGTA
>CAZUDC010000101.1:0-4276 GCA_964619105.1 uncultured Ruminococcus sp. | reverse complement strand
TAACAAGAATATATGTTATACTTTTTTCATCTTGAATAATTGCGGGAGGATATTAATATGAACAGCATAAAGCCGTCCGACGAAAGAATAAGCTACAGTGGAAGGATCGATTTTTCCGATAATAATGCACCTGTCATGTTTTACGCAGGTTCAAGTGCGTCATTTTGTTTTAAGGGAACTGCTCTGAGCGTGAGGCTGAACTCGGTTATATACTGGGGTGAGCTTTCCCTTGGTGCGGTCATTGACGGAGAAAAGCATAGTGTTCGTCTTTATCCTGAAAATAACGGGCAGGATATTGTTGTAAAGGTTGCTGACAGCCTTGAAGATAAGGAGCATAACGTTGTTATCTACAAGCAGCATGCTGCAAATCAGCTTCTTACGCTGAAAGGCCTTTTGCTTGATGGTGAGCTTCTTGCTCCGCCGAAAAAGCCCTCGCTTAAATTTGAAGCCTATGGCGACAGCGTATGTGCGGGAGAGGTTATTGAAGCGGCAGAATATGTCGGAAAATGCGATCCTGAAAATCATAACAGCAGATATGACAATGTGTGGAACAGCTTTGTTATGCAAACGGCAAGAAATCTTGGAGCGGAGCTGCATAATATTTGTCAGGGCGGCATTGCGATGTTTGACGGAACGGGTTATTTTCATCATCCTGATTATATTGGCTTGGAAAGCGTTTACGACAAGCTTTGCTATTTTCCCGAGGGCGGCGTTTCGCAGTGGGATTTTTCAAGCTATATCCCCGATGTTGTTATTATTGCAGTCGGTCAGAATGACAAGCATAACGGCAGGACTGACAGCGATGATATAAACATAGGCGATCCTGATTATCGCAGGCTCTGGAAAAATGCTTATATTAAGATGGTTCGTGAGCTTAACGAAAAATATTCCTCACCGAAATTTGTGCTTACAACGACTGTGCTTATGCACGACGCTGACTGGGATAATGCGATAGAGGAAATCAAGGATGAGCTTAACGAAATGGGCATAAAGGCTTATCATAATTTGTTCAGACGAAACGGAGCGGCAACACCAGGCCACCCAAGACTTGCCGAGCATAATGAAATGGCCGGTGAGCTTACAGAGCTTATAAGAAATATTTTGTAAAAAAAATCACCGTGCAGTGAAGAAGCTGCACGGTGATTTTTGTATAGGAAGGATCAATTAATGAAGATTGATTTAAGAAGCTGTGCCTGTGAGTCGAGATTTTTGGCTGTTTCCTCTGCTTCTGCGGAAATCGACGCATTCTGCTGAACGACTACGGATATCTGCATCATACTATCCGATATCTGACGGAAGGCCTCTGCCTGTTCATCAGCTGTAACAGCGATACTGTCGATGATCACGTTACTCTTTTCTATTCCGTCCATCATTGAACGGAGCTGCTCGGCTGTTTCATTTGCGATCTGCGAACCGTTTGCAACGGCAAGCTTGGTTTCTTCGATAAGTCGGGCTGTGCCCTTGGTTGCCTCGGCGCTCTTATTGGCGAGGTTTCTTACCTCATCTGCAACAACTGCGAAGCCCTTGCCGTGCTGACCTGCCCTTGCGGCTTCGACTGCGGCATTAAGGGCGAGGATATTTGTCTGGAATGCGATATCATCAATAGTCTTGACGATATCTCCGATCTTTGTTGAGGATTCCTCGATTTTCGCCATGGCCTCCTGCATTTCGGCGATCTTCCGAACTCCGCTGTCAACGCTTTTGGTTGTTTCATCGGAGATCCTGCTTGCAGCTTTAGCGGAATCGGCGTTATTCTTGATCTGCTCGGTGATGGAGCTGAACGATGCGGAAAGCTCCTCGACTGTTGCCGCCTGTGTGGACGAGCCTTCGGAAAGTCTTGCGGCTACTGCCTGCATTTCCGAAGCCTGTGAGCTGATATCTGACGATATTCCAGTCGTTTCGGAGATAACGTGCTGCTCCTTTTCATTAAGCTCCATAGTTTCGGCGATATTCTGTTTTATACTTGCAAGCATTGAGTTTATGCCATCGCTGAGAACGGCAAACTCGGGGCAGCTTCTTACGTTTACTTCCATATCAAGGTTGCCAGAAGAGATTATCTGCATATCCTCATCAAATTCATCAATTCCCTTGATTATGACCTTCTGAACAACAGAATTTATGAGTGTAACGATAACTATAAGCATTGCAACAGTTGCCACAAAGAAGATCATCATAAGAGTCATTCTTCCGCCAAAGGCTTCACTTTTGCTGATAGCGGCGATGAGTATGTAATCGTCTGTTTCGCCTGTTGAGCATATCATTTTGTCGCCATCTATTGTTGCGGGGATGCCTTCACCGCCGCTCATAAGCTTTTCCGTGATGCCTATATCTGCATAATTCAGACCGATAAGCTCGGGGTTTTTATGTGCTGCAACGATTCCGTCCTCTTTGGAAACAGCCATGACATAGCCGTTTTTACCGACTGCGATCTCGGAAAGGACGTTGCTTATACTGTTTTTTTCAATCTGATTCTGAAGTCTTGTTGGGGTAATTCCAATCTGGACGATACCCTTTTTATCCCTTCGTGCAACGCTGACATATTGGAAATATTTTCCTGTTGTACCGCTCGGCTGAGCTTCCTGAGCCATTTTCAGAGAGCTGTCCTCAAGTATGGGGAGAAAAGGTCTTGTCTGATCGCTGCCAGAAAAATCAAAGCCGAAATAATCGGGGATTGTACCCCACATGATAAAGCCCTTTTCATCTGTAACGTGAAGCTCATCGACATCTAAAAGCTCAGCTATCTCGTCAAGCTTATCCTGATCCTCGATAATGGACGGGTCAAGCTCTATCATTTCGGCGAAAGCGTCTGTTTTGACGATAAATTCTGCATTGAGCTGTTCGGTAGTTTGTTTTATTTCCTCGTCATTTGTGGCGAGCTTTGTGATAACGTCCTCAATTCTTGTCGCAGCTGTTTGTGTGGCGGTGTTTTTCATAACAAGGCTCTGCACTGCGAAGATAACAGCTATCATAAATATAAGCGACGCTACGCAGGCGATAAGTATTCGCTTAGTTAAGTTTTTTTTCATAGAATTCACTCCCGTGATTAATATTGTTTCATATTTGCACAAGCGCGTTTTCGCCAGAGGCTACGCTTTATCAAATCAATGTGGTAAAATCGACGCAAACGATGAAGCACTCTTTAAAACTTTACTTGATTATATCATAAAACTATTAACAAGTCAATGTTTTGGAATGATTTTATATAAAATTTAGAAGATATATGAAATAATATGTGCAATATAACAAAAATCAGCCGTGTGAATAAATACACGGCTGATCATAATATGTTTTATTGGAGCAAATCGATCGGAATGATCAATATGCAACGCCCTGCCACTTCATAGCGTCAGCGATCTTGAGGAAGCCTGCGATGTTAGCACCCATGATAAGGTTGCCCTTGTCGCCGTACTGCTCAGATGTATTGTAAGCTGCGTTAAAGATGTTGGTCATGATGCCCTTGAGCTTAGCGTCAACCTCTTCAGCTGTCCAGGAGTAACGCATACTGTTCTGGCACATTTCAAGTGCGGAAACCGCAACACCGCCTGCGTTAACAGCCTTGGATGGTCCGATCACAACGTTATTTGCCTGGAGATATTCAACAGCCTCTGCGGTTGTAGGCATATTTGCAACCTCGATATAGAACTTAGTGCCGTTTGCAACGATCTTCTTAGCGTCTTCAAGACCAACCTCGTTCTGTGTTGCGCAAGGCATAACAACGTCAACCTTAACGCCCCAGGGCTTTTCGCCTGCGTGGAATTCAGCGCCGAACTTATCAGCGTAATCCTGAACCTTATCTCTGCCCGAAGCTCTCATCTCGAGCATATAAGCAGCCTTGTCAGCTGTGATGCCGTCCTTGTCATAAACATAGCCGTCAGGACCTGAAATTGTAAGAACCTTACCGCCAAGCTCGTTGATTTTAAGAACTGCGCCCCAAGCAACGTTGCCGAAGCCTGAAACTGCGAAGGTCTTGCCCTTGATATCCTCGCCCCACTTATTGAGTGTTTCGTTGCAGAAGTAAACTGCGCCGTAGCCTGTTGCTTCGGGACGGATAAGGCTTCCGCCGTAGGAAATGCTCTTGCCTGTGAGAACGCCGTTTTCAAAGTTGTTGCAGATTCTCTTATACTGGCCGTAGAGATAGCCGATCTCTCTTGCGCCAACGCCGATGTCGCCTGCGGGAACGTCAACGCTTGCACCAATGTGACGATAAAGCTCTGTCATAAAGCTCTGGCAGAAACGCATGATCACTCCGTCTGAACGACCTCTTGGAGCAAAGTCG
>CAZUDC010000100.1:0-4346 GCA_964619105.1 uncultured Ruminococcus sp. | reverse complement strand
ACCAACTATCGCTTCCTTGGCTGGGATACCCAGGCTGACGGCAAGGGCATCCGGTATGCTTCCTCTGATTCTGTGATTATGCCCGATTCTGCACTGACCCTTTATGCCCAGTGGGAGGCCTATGAGTGGATCCACTGGAGCATTCAGATGGCCGAAGGCGGCGACCACATCGAGTATACCCTGGGTGCTTCCGGTATCACTCCCACCAGCTGCACCAGCTTCAAGGCCTACTGCGGCAACTCCGGCAATCAGTATGGCGTTGTGCCTGCTGCTTACTACAGCCCCGTCAAGGCTTTTGCCAAGGACGGTTACAAGTTTGTTGGCTGGTACTACGGGGAAACTCTGATGGCTGAGGGTAATTTGGTGGTGGACACCTTCCGGAAGGTGCTGCCCAAGCTGACTATGGCCACCAGCGGCGCTGTGCTGGAAGCCCGGTTTGAAAAGCTGATTCAGATTACTTACACCGACGGCGTGGGCGGCAAGGCCTTTGCTGACCAGGTGTACTATGTGGACAAGGGCGAGGCAATCCCTGCCTTTGAAGGCACCCCTGTGCGCAATGGCTGCACTTTCCTGGGCTGGAACCCCGAAGTGGGCGAGACGGCGGAAGAGGATGTAACCTACGTTGCCCAGTGGGAAGTGGCGGAGCCTGCTGATCCCAAGTACAACACCCCCGATGACCTGTTCACCATCCACTGTACCACCGACGAGGCACATCCTGATGATACCTGGCATTGGCTCGGCAGCCATGTGGTATACAATGAGGACAAGGCTTGGAATACCGAGCGTGGGGCCTGGACTGCCACCCTCAAGGTGAAGATGAGCCAGTTCCTGTATGAGTACCAGAAGGATGTGGGACGTAAGCACTACTGCACCGATGAATCCGGCAAGAATATCACCCAGGTGAATATTCCCATCATCTGGAGTCCTGACGACAATCTGTGGCTGCCTGACGGCATGACCACCATCAACATCTGGTGCAACACCGCTCCCGCTGCTCCTGTGGGTACCAAGCTCAGCGGCGCTGCCCTTTGGGTGCGGGATTCTGACGACACCAAAAACTATATCAAGTACTCCGCAAGCAAGTTGCTGGCAGACACCTATGAGATCGGCGAAGTGACCAAGGATGAGGACGGCAATTTCTGGATCACTCTGACTGTCACCAACCTGGATGCCTATGCGGATGCTTTTAGCACCAAGTATAACGCCGAGGGCGAAAAGGCCCCCTACAAGGTGGATACTGAGAAGACCACTGCTACCTTTACTTTCCAGCTGAAGTACACCGGCAGCACCCTGGATTACAAGCAGGACGGCTCTGGCTGGACGCTTCAGTATGACAACAACCAGGATAAGCTCAACGGCAAGCAGTTGTGGGTCAAGTCTTTCTATACCGTTACCTACGCCGACGGCGTAGAGGGCGAGGAGCTCTTTGCGGACCAGACCTATCAGGTGAAGGCCGGTGAGGCAACTCCCGCATTTGAGGGCACTCCTACCCGGGAAAACTGGAATTTCCTTGGCTGGGAGCCCGAAGTCAGCGACACCGTCACGGTGGACGTGACTTACGTTGCCCAGTGGGAGAAGGCTACCAACAACAAACCTGCCAACAGCAGGAAGATTACCAACTCCCAGGTGGACAAGATGCAGATTCGCGCCATCGCAGCGGGCACCGAGGTGACCAGCACCGGCGGGGATAATCCCTGGAGCTGCACCCCCACCATTAAAGCCAGGGGCGTATCCTACACCATCAGCGACATTCAGGGCAATGATGTGGACGGTTACACCACCACCATTACCTTCCACTTCCAGAAGGGGGATGCCTTCGAGGCTGCTGCCCGGAGCGTGTTCAACGAGAACAAGGCCTATGCCCAGTGGCAGCCTGACTGGAACGGTGAGTGGTCCTATACCTTCACCGAGGCGCATCCCGCTGAGCAGACTCTGACCCTGTACTGGGTTGGAACCTATAGCGAAAAGTACGATAGATGGAACTATGCCTGGAAGCTGGTGGATACGTTCGGCAATCTGACCTCCAACATTACCAGCACCGTGGCGACTCTAATTCAGGTGGAGCTGGCTCTGGACCGTACCGTCACCTATACCGACGGTGTGGAGGAGGAAACCGTATTTGCGGACCAGACCTACACCGTGCGCAACAGCAGCGCTACCCCCGCATTTGATGGCACCCCTGTCCGGGATGGCTACAGCTTCGAGGGCTGGCAGCCTGAGGTGGCGGAGAAGGTTTATGCCGATGTCACCTATGTGGCTCAGTGGAAGAAACTCTACACGGTGACCTACTCCGACGGCAAGGACGGCACCCTGTTTGCCGACGAAGTCCACACCGTCAAGGAAGGGGAGGCCACTCCCACTTTTGAGGGTTCTACCGAATTCAGCAACTGGATTTTCAAGAGCTGGTCCCCCGCTGTTGCCGGCACCGTTACTGCGGACGCAACCTACGTTGCCCAGTGGAAGATGGGCCCCAGCAATACCCTGCGGCTGGACGGCAATGGCGGTACCAGGAATGGTGCCCCCATCTATGATTTCTACAGCAATGGAGACTATCTGGTTCTCCGTGCCTCCGGCACCAACTTTACCAACCCCGGCTACCGTCTGGCAGGCTGGAACACGGCAGTGGATGGCACCGGCACCGACTACAAAGTAGGTGATCAGGTTCCCTTCACCCTGGCACACAGCGGCGAAGTCGTGGTTCTGTATGCCCAGTGGGTCCAGGGCTCGAACAACGTGTTGCGGCTCAACGGCAACGGCGGCCTGAAGGGCGACCAGACTTCCTATGATGTGGAAACCGAGGAGGCTACCCTGGAGCTGACCTCCGATGGTAGCGAATTCACCCGCACCGGCTACACCTTCGCCGGCTGGAACACCCAGGCCGATGGCAAGGGCACTGCGTATGCCAAAAACGACACCATCACCTTCCAGAACGCCCATGACGGGGAAGTGGTAGAGCTGTTTGCCCAGTGGACTGTCAACCAGTATACCCTGACCTTCGACAGCAACGGTGGCAGCGAGGTGGCACCCATTACCCAGGATTATGGCACCGCCATTATCCAGCCGGAGGATCCCACCCGTGGTGGTTATGTGTTTGCCGGATGGACTCCCGCAGTTCCTGAGACCATGCCCGCTGAAGATATGACCGTCACTGCCCAGTGGCTGAAGATTGTTGAGCGGCTGGACTTCAGTCTGCAGGGCCATGGCTACAAGAAGGCCTTCATTGATACAACCCTGACTCCCGCTGGCAGCAACGAAGGCGTGAACTACGGCGGCGAGGCTATGAATGAATATGGCGGCTACTACGGCATTACCATGGACTCCGGCAACCTGGAGCCCCTGTCCTCCGGTGTTTTCCAGGAGGAGAAGGATTACTTCGTCTATGTGACCTTCTATGGAGAAGCCGGCTACACCGTGGACGGTCTGACCGCCGGTGACATCTACCTGGATGGCGTGAGCGCCATTGCCCTGCTGGGTCAGAATGCGGAGAAGCGTACGCTGAACGGCGGCAAGGAGCTGACCGCAGTGTTTGACCTGAAGACCATCTACCTCGTCAAGGCTTCCGCCGGGAAGAATGGTGAAATCGATCCCGAGGGCACCGTGGCGGTGTTCGAGGGTGACAACGTGACCTTCACCATCACCCCTGATAAGGGCTATGTGCGCTCCAAGCTTACCGTGGACGGCAAGAAGGTGAAGACTACCAAGACCTATACCTTCAAGGATGTGCAGAGCAGCCATACCATCAAGGCAACCTTCGCCAAGGACAGCGGCAACGCCAAGACCGGTGACGACAGCAGTGTGGAACTGGCATTCCATGCCATGACCATCACCGCCGGCGCACTGGCAGCCCTGCTGATTCTGAGCAAAAAGAAGAAGCAGGTCCGCTGAATGTAGCGATTGCTGACTGCTAAGGGAAAAAAGCCTGCTGGCAGGATATGTAAATTTCTCAGGCCGGGAGCCCATGGGCTCCCGGCCTTTTTCTATGCTATGTGCACGGAAAGGCATGAATTTGGGCGTGTGCGGCAGCTTTGCGTGGAGTATATTCCATTTTCTTCAGCTGGGCAAGCATCATGGCTTTGGCCTGTTCTAGCGGGAGAGGGGCGTATTCTTGCCTGCACATGTCATTCCATGATTTCTGATAACACACATATTCTGACCGGAAAGCAGACGGAAACAATGCGCATTGTCAGATGCAAACGGAATATGACCACCCCAGCCCTGGGAATATGTGGCTGGGGCGTTTTTTATGCCATTTTATAGAACAGATATTCGAAAATGCAGGAAAATATTGGGAAAAACCAAAAAATTCTGAGAAAATGATTGATTTTTCACTTGAGAGGTTGTATACT
>CAZUDC010000099.1:0-4406 GCA_964619105.1 uncultured Ruminococcus sp. | reverse complement strand
TCTTTACCTTGGTAATTGTTTCCACCATATGAACAGGGATACGGATAGTTCTCGCCTGATCTGCAATAGCTCTTGTTATCGCCTGACGTATCCACCATGTTGCATAAGTAGAAAACTTAAAGCCCTTGGTATAATCGAATTTTTCAACCGCCTTAATAAGACCGAGATTTCCCTCCTGAATAAGATCCAGGAACTGCATCCCTCTGCCAACATAACGCTTTGCAATTGAAACAACAAGTCGCAGATTAGCCTCAGAAAGACGTTTTTTTGCTCTTTTGTCGCCCTTGCCCATCCTTTCCGCAAGCTCGATTTCCTCTTCCGCAGAAAGGAGAGGCACTCTTCCTATTTCCTTAAGATAGATCTTAACAGGGTCGTCTATTGCGATTCCCTCCGTCGAGAGTGAAAGCTCAAGATCGTCATCTCCGTTAATATCGAGAGGAATAGTCATATCCTCATCAAAATTCTCAATGGAAAAATCATCTATGATCTCGATATTGCTGTTTGCACAGCTTTCGTAAAAGCTTTCCATCTGTTCAACATCGAATTCGAGATCCTCCAGAACGTCGGTTATTTCCTTTGTGGAAAGCTTGCCGCTCGCCCTGCCCTGTTCCATAAGACTTTCAATAGTTCTTTTTTCTGCCATAATAATGACCGTACCTTTCTTTTTGACCGCTGCCGCAAATTACGATAAGCAGATCCTTATTTCTTAACTTCCTTATTTTTTTCTTTTCATATCTTCAAAAAGCCGCAGGAAATCATCGTCCGACATTGACGATGCGTCAATATTTCTTTCTGCGTAGCTGCAAAGCGTGTTTATGTAATCATCGAGAGCCTCTCTGCTGATATCGACCTGCTCATTTGCGACAATAACCGAATATATTTTCCCCATATCATCAGCGGAAAATTCGCTTTGAAGCAACGAAATATCAAATTCCACCGTATTTTTTATCTTTTCTGTTAATTTTTCAAAAACCCGACGATTGAACGATGTAACAAAATTATCAGCAGTAATTCTTCCAAGAATATAGTCAAGCTCATCTGGATTTGTTGAAAGATAAACGATTATCCCACATTCCGCTTTGTATTCCCTTGCATGAGAAACGCTTTCGGAATTTTCACGTCTTTGCTTGCTGAAGGTTCGTATATCACGAAGCTCGTCATTTTTTTCGTTTCTTAAACGTTTTTTTATCAGACCATTGACCTGCTGAAAAATAATATCACGGTTGACATCACATTCCTTGGAAAGTCTGGAAATATATACCTCACGCTCTATTGGTGAAGAAATATCTGCAAAAAGCGACACACAACGCTTAAGATATGTCACTCTGTCGTTTTCCGATTCTAAATCAAGTCCCGCCGCACATTTACGCATTTCAAAATCGATCGCTCCGTCCGAGCGTTCAAGCATCTGCCTAAATCTGACAGCACCGAATTTTTTTATGTATTCATCGGGGTCCTTTGCACCCTCCATTTTGATTATCCTTGCGTCAATGCCTGCCTCGGAAAGGAGATTTATCGCCCTGTGAGTTGCAGTCTGTCCAGCTCCGTCCGAATCGTATGCAATTATCACCTCGTCGGCATATTGCTTCATAAGTCTTGCCTGCTCAGAGGTAAGAGCAGTTCCCAGCGTTGCAACAACATTTTCAAAGCCTGCCTGATTGATCGCAATAACGTCCATATACCCTTCTGCAAGGATAATTTTTTTTTCGTTGGAACGCTTTGCAAAATTCAGCGAAAAGAGATTTCTGCTTTTCTTGAACACAGGCGTATCGGAGGAATTAAGATATTTCGGTCCTTCTCCGTCAATAATTCTGCCGCCGAAGGCAACAACATTCCCACGCAGATCTATTATCGGAAAAATAACCCTGTCACGAAAGGAATCGAAAACATTTCCTTTCTGACTTCTCGAGCAAAGATTTGCCGCCACAAGCTCATCGTCCTTATAGCCCATTCCATTAAGATGATTTTTAAGTCCGTTCCAGCTGTCAGGAGCATATCCAAGTCCGTACTTAATAATAGTATCCTTAGTAAGCTGTCTTTCAGCGAAATATCTTCTTCCCTTTTCTCCAAGCGGTGAACGTGTCAATATTTCATTAAAATATCTCGCCGCCGCTCTGTTCATTTCAAAAATTTTTGCTTTAAGCTTTGAAAGCTCATCGCTTATGTTGTCATCGGGCATATGCATTCCCGCTCTGTCGGCAAGAAATCTCACCGCTTCGATATATGAAAGATTTTCCGCCTTCATAATAAAGGTAATGACATCTCCGCCGGCACCGCAGCCAAAGCAATGGAAATATCCACCCGTTGTATTAACGCTGCAGGATGGTGATTTTTCCGAATGGAACGGACAAAGGCATACATATCCCCTGCCGCTTCTTTTCAGTGTGACATAGCCACCGATAACCTCATCGATAGGATTATTCAGCTTTAGATCAAAAACAAAATTTTCGGGTAATGCCATAAAACCTCACCTTCGGCTCACTTCAGTACATTCCAACCCTTCGGAATAAACAGCTCCTCATAAACGGAAATAGCATAGCTGTCCGTCATACCTGCAATGTAATCGCAAACCGCCCTGTCGGAGCCCTTCATCTCGCGGATCCTTCTGAAATCCTCGGGCAGCTTACCGGGATTTTTGAGAAAATAGCTATAAAGCTTTTCGATAAGCATCTTTGCCTTATATTCCTCCGCCTTTGCGATCGAATTTCGATAAACATTTTCAAACATAAAATCACTCAGCCTATCGAGTGATTTCCTGACCTCCTCGGACATTGCAATATTTTCCGCACCGTTATCAATAATAGAGGTGATAAGGGTAGTTATCCTCTCGCTTTTGGAATGACCAAGCACAGCTGTTGCGTCCTTTGGCAGATCATTCTCAGTAATTATCCCCGCACGAACAGAATCGTCAATATCGTGATTAATATACGCTATCTTATCGGCAAGACGGACTAAATAACCCTCTCTCGTCTTTGCTGTTTTATTTGTATGGCAAACGATGCCATTTTTAACTTCATATGTAAGGTTAAGACCTCTGCCCTCTTTTTCGATATAATCGACTACACGCACCGACTGTTCATAATGAGTAAACCCTGTCGGACATATCTCATTGAGTATCATTTCTCCTGCATGACCGAACGGCGTATGACCGAGATCATGACCGAGAGCTATAGCCTCCGTAAGCTCACTGTTAAGTCTTAGGGCCGTCGAAAGCGTCCTGGCTATCTGCGAAACCTCCAGCGTATGCGTAAGGCGGGTTCTGTAATGATCGCCGACAGGATCAAGAAAAACCTGTGTTTTATGTTTTAATCTGCGGAAGGAATTGCTGTGAAGTATCCTGTCACGGTCACGCTGAAATTCTGTTCTTATAGAGCATTTCGGTTCAGGTCTTGCTCTTTTGCCAGAATTTCTCGAAAGGCAGGCAAACTCGCAGAGAGTTCCAAGCTCCATAACCTCGTTCTGCTCTCTTATCGTCATAACAAACTCCTCCTTTAAAAAATCTTCCTTAATAAAATACAAATTACGTCGTCAAAAACCCTTTTTCACGAATTATTTTCAGCACTTTTAACAAATCGTTCAAGCAAAATTCTCAAAAGCCTCATCACCCTGTACAACGGTAATTCTTCCATTGGAAACATCCGTAAGTTTATCCGTAAGCAGCCTTGCAAATTCTATTTTTACAATCAGTGATATAGTCACATCCGTTCCGAAATCCGTATTGAGAATTTTAACCTCAAAATCAGGAAGAATATAGCTTATTTTACTGTACAGATCATAATCCATAGTAATTCTTAAAGGATAGGATCTGCACATAATAAGCCTCTCAGCAGCGTCAACAGCAATTTTTGCGGAATGTGAATAAGCACGGACAAGACCGCCGCCGCCAAGCAGGATCCCCCCGAAATATCTTGTCACTACGCAGCATATATCAGTCAATCCCTCCTTTTGGAGAACATCAAGCACAGGCACGCCCGCCGTCCCCTGCGGCTCGCCGTCATCGGAATATCTGACAGTATTGCCCTCACGGAGAATATACGCATAAACGTTATGCCTCGCCCTGCGATGCTCAGTGCGGATACTGTTTATAAATTCAACAGCGTCGTCGTTAGTTTCAACATGAGTAATATATCCGATAAATTCCGATTTTTTTTCGATAAAGCTATCCTTGGCAAAGCCCCGGACTGTTGAATAACCTTCCATTGCAAAACCTCCCGTATAACTTAGGCAAGCCTCTTATTAAAAAAAACAGCCTGCGAAAAGACAACGCAGGCTGTTGATGTTTCGTAAAAAGAAAAATTACTTATCCATACCGAAACGCTTCTTAAATTTGTCGATACGTCCGCCTGTGTCAACAAGCTTCTGCTTACCTGTGTAGAAAGGATGGCACTTGGAGCAGATTTCAACCT
>CAZUDC010000098.1:0-4465 GCA_964619105.1 uncultured Ruminococcus sp. | reverse complement strand
ATAATAGTATATTCAGAATGCTTAAAGCTGTAATATGTAAAAATAATATACAAATAGGATTTATGTGATTAATAAGGAAATTATTGTCAATAATAAGAAAAAGAAAATTTTCGGAGGAAAAATTATGAAAAAGCTTATTTTGACAGATAACGGCATAACCTCATCTAAAGGCATAATGACCGCAGAGCAGGCATTAATGATAGGAAAACTATCTGAATTCAAGAAAATGAATATTGAAAATATTGTTATAGGAGTTCGTTCGGAAGGGCTTTCATCAGTGTTATCCTCTGCATTTTCAGCAGGAGCTTCAGAAAATGGCATAAACGTCTTTTATATAGGTGAGGCTTGTTTGCCTGAATTGTTATACTGTTCGGATATAATTGATGAAAATTGCTTGGCTGTATATATAAGATCTGTTTTTGAACCTTACTTCACCTTTTATATAAACAGGAAGCCTGTGGAAATAGATATTATAAGAGCAGATAATGAAATTTCGGAAAAACAGGGAGTTAACATCGATTTTTCAAAGCTAAAAATGCTTTATTCCATGAATTTGAAAAAAAAATGTGCAGGAATTGAAAATATGAACGTGAAAATAAACAGTCCGTCTGAAAGGATAAGAAATATATGCAGTGATATTTTCAGAGATTATTCGAAAGAAACTGAAATAACCTTTCATATAGATGAAAAAGCTGAAAAGGTTACTGCCTTTACAGATACAGATGGCTATATTTCCTGTGAAAAGCTGCTTGCAGTAGTTCTGAATGAAGGAATAAAAAATAATGAAGAAAGTGATATTATGATCCCTGTTGATTTTCCAGGAATAGCTGAGAAAATTGCTTACAAGAACGGAAAAAACATTATAAGGTCCAATAAGTGCAGAATGGATTTTTTTACAGATAAAATATTACTAATTGTAGAAATTCTTAAAATTATACAGAAATATCAATGTGACATAAAAGAGCTTTTAAGACAGATACCTGATTATGCAGAGCTTGAAAGATATCTTCCGATAGATAGTGAAAAGGCGTTAAATTATCTTTACAAAGAGTATGATTTAAATAATAATCAGGATAGTATAAAAGGAATAACTCTTGCAAATGAGCTTGGTAAAATTTCAGTAAAGCCTGTCAGATCGGGTAAGGGAATAATCCTTTTCGCCGAAAGCTATGCTATGGAGGCTGCGTCCGAACTTTGCAATTTCTATGAAAATAAGCTCAATACATTCGTTAAAAACTCTAAAAATATAAAAAATACGGTTTGATTTTTTATGAAAATAAGCGAAAATAAAAAAAGTAAAAAAAACACTTGACAGGGTGGTATAAAATGAAATATAATATAAAATTGATAGGGTATTTGTAACCCTGTGTAAAAAAGGATAAAAACCAAAAGACACCTATTAAGAATGGTGGTCATATGAGTTTTTGTTATCAAGGGTGATCCCATTATTGAAAATAAAAGGAGGAGTTTACAATGAAAAGAACCTACCAGCCTAAGAAGCTTCACAGAAAAAAAGAACACGGCTTCATGAAGAGAATGGCAACAAGAAACGGTCGTAAGGTATTGGCAAGAAGACGTGCTAAGGGCAGAAAAAGACTTTCTTACTGATAAAGCAGTATTGAGGGGGTAGCTATGCCCCTTTGTATAGAGTCTATTCTTGAACGGACCGCAATTGGGTTGCCCCTGTTGTGGTCTTTTCTTTTTAATTGACAAAAGATACGGCGGTTTTTATGAAAAATACTTTAATAATAAAGGATAATAAGGAATTTCTTAATCTTTTTAAAAAAGGATATTATGTATGCGGAAAATATTGCGTAGTTTATTTCCGTAAAAATGGTAATTCACAGAACAGGCTTGGAATATCCACAGGAAAAAAGACAGGTAATGCCGTTGTCAGAAGCCGCTGCCGCAGGATCATACGTCAGGCCTACAGGGAAAATGAAGCTGATATACCTAAGGGCTTCAGTATGGTAATAGTAACGAGAGAGGGCTGCGGAAATTGTAAATCCACCGATATAAGCAGGTTTATAAAAAAAAGGGTCGTTCCTGCAATGAATGATCCTGAGCCTAAGAAAAGAAAAAAGAATCAAAAGAAAAATACAAGCTGTAAATGAAGAAGATATTTTTACAAATTGTAAAATTATATAGAAAATATATATCTCCCTTGAAGCCGCCGTGCTGCAGGTATTATCCAACCTGTTCTACCTATGCGCTTGAAGCAATTGAAAAGCATGGTGCAGCGAAAGGTTCTGTTCTTGCAGTGTGGAGATTGCTTCGCTGTAATCCGTATAGCGGAGGGGGAGTGGATAAAGTCCCTGAAAAATTTTATCTTTATACTCTTAAGAGCAGGGAAAAAAAGGAAAAATGTAATCATAATATTTACTAATTGTATATTTGTATCATAATATACAATTTTTTGGAGGTCAAAATGGGTATTATAAGCAGAATAATCGGTTATCCGCTCGGTTGGGTAATGTGGCTGTTCTATCATATCTGCAATAATTATGCGCTTGCAATTATACTTTTTACTATCGTAACAAAGATTATTATGATCCCGTCACAGATAAAAACACAGAAGTCCACCGCCGCTATGCAGGCTCTCCAGCCAAAAATGGATAAGCTTAAAAAGCAGTATGGAAAAAACCAGGAAAAATATAATGAAGAGGTTATGAAGCTCTATACCGAGGAAAATATCAATCCTATGGGCTCATGTCTGCCGATGCTTATTCAGTTCCCGATACTCTATGGTATTTTCGATGTTGTTTATCGTCCGATTACCCATATTATGAGAATTGGTTCGGACGTTATAGACGCCGCAAAGGAAATTTTGTCCAATTCGGATTTTGTAGCAGGAAATACTTATTTTTCCGTTCGTCCCGAGATTTATATCACACAGGCAATTAAGGACCCGAATTATGTAGGTCTTTTCTCCGATCCTATGTTTGATGATCTTAAATCCAAGGTACTTGATTTTAATAATTCACTTTTCGGTGCGGATCTCGACCTTACACCGACATTTAAGCCTGAGACATGGAATCTTGCCGCAATTGTCCTTATTCTTATTCCTGTTATGTCAGGTGTTTTCCAGATGGCTTCATCTGTTTATAGTACTATCCGCCAGAGAAAGATGAATCCAAGCGCTTCACAGGGACCGCAGGCAGGTTCTATGATGTTCCTTATGTTCGGTATGCCGATTTTTGCTGTCTGGATCGCTTATAAGTATCCTGCCGCTATCGGTTTCTATTGGGCAGCATCAGCATTTTTTTCCTTTATTATGCAGATCATAATCAACAAAATATATACCCCCGAGTATGTAGGCAAGCTTCTTGAGAAGGATAAGCTTAAAAAGAAAAATCAGAAGAAAAAGGGTATGATGGAACGCTATCAACAGCTTTTGCAGGAGCAGATGGCAGCTCAGAACGGTGGACAGAACGGGAACATCCGCGCCGTTCCTTCAGGTGTTTCCGATGAAGATGATGGCGGGGTCAAGCTTTCAAAATCCCGGCAGAAGGAATATGAACGCAGACTTATCAATGAAGCAAGAAAACGTCAGGCTGAAAAGTATGGCGATGAATATGTTGAAGATGATGAATAACCCAATTTAAGAGAGGAGCATTTTGATGAAACAGGTTTTTACAGCCAAGTCCATAGAGGAAGCAAAGGCTATGGCAGCAGCAGAGTTTAATGTTGAAGAAAGCAGAATAAGCTTTACGGTTATTGAAGAACCGAAAAAGGGTCTTTTTGGGATTATGAAGGGAGAAGCTAAGGTAGAGGCTGAATATGAACCGTCAAAGGTTCAGGTTGCGGCTGATTATATCAAGGGTATTCTTGACAATATGGGCATAGATTCTTCCCTCAATATTAATGAAAATGAAGAAGGAGCTGTAATTGAAATTCTTGGGGATACAAGCGGAGCTATCATCGGCAGAAGAGGTGAAACTCTTGACGCAATCCAGTATCTTGCTTCGATGACAGCTAATAAGGGAGATAGGGAGTATTATCGTATAAACGTTGATTCCTGCGGTTATCGTGAAAAGAGAAAGGCTATACTTGAGGATCTTGCCGCAAAAATCTCAAAAACCGTAATCAGAACCGGAAGAACGACTACTCTTGAACCTATGAATCCATATGAAAGACGTATCATACATTCTGCAGTTTCAAATATTGAAGGCGTTACCTCAAAGAGCGTTGGAGAAGAGCCTTACAGAAAGGTATCAATTTCATCAACGAATCCCCGTCCGAGAAGAGATGGAAAAACAGGATATAAAAAGGGAGGAAAAAGGAATGGTGAGATCACAGCTCGTTCGCTCGATATGATGAAAACTTCCTTTGAAAAGGAATACAAAAAGCCAAAGCCTGAGGATAACCTTATTTCGGGAGAGCTTTATGGAAAAATTGACATCTGATCAAAAAAGCAGCTTTATTTTACCGCACAATTTATTTTGTGCGGTATTCTTATACATAT